>JAJKIB010000504.1 GCA_021154745.1 Mycobacterium sp. | reverse complement strand
GGTCTCGACGGTTTCGGCCGGGTCTCCGCAGACCAGGCCCACCGAATCCCATTCCTGGGCCAGCTGCGGCGGATAGGCCGCATCGAGAACCTCGATGATGTTGGAAAACTGCACGCTCACGGCAGCGCCTCGGCGATTGCGTCGACCAGTGCTTGCCAGTCCGGCCGCACAGCGGCGCGCAGGAACTCGCCGTCGAGCCCGACGAACGTGTCGCAGCGCCGCACGGCGATGTCCTTGCCGTCCAAGTGCTTTCGCATCAACTGGGCGTCCGGCACGATGAACAGGACGAAGGGTGCGCAACCGTCGATGACATCCAGGCCGATGCTAGTCAATCCGGCCACCATGGCGGCGCGCAGCGTCTCCAGCCGTCGCGCACCGAGCTCGCTCTCGGCCACCGCCTCGGGTGCGCTACAGGCAGCGATCGCCTCAAGCTGCAGCGTGCCCAGCGGCCAATGCGGGCGCCTCGCGATCATCCGGTCCAGGACATCCCGGGGGCCAAGCGCGTATCCGACGCGCAGCCCGGCCAGCGACCACGTCTTGGTCAGGCTGCGCAGCACCACCACATCGGGAAGCGACTCCTCGGCCAACGAGGCCGGCTCGCCGGGGATCGCGTCGGCGAACGCCTCGTCAACGACCACGACGCGGCCCGGCCTGCGCAACGCCAAGATCTGGTCGCGATGATGCAGCACCGACGTCGGGTTGGTCGGATTGCCCACCACGACGAGGTCGGCCTCGTCCGGAACGCGGGCACCGGCCAGGCCGAAGGGCGGCGCCAGCACGACATGTCGAAACGGCACACCTGCCGCGGCCAGCGCCGCTTCGGGCTCCGTGAACGACGGCGCGATCAGCGCGGCCAGCCGCGGCCGCAGGTTGGCCAGCAGCGCGAAGCCCTCGGCGCCTCCCGCCAGCAGGGCCACGTCGTCGACGCTTCGTCCGTGCCTGGCCGCGACGGCATTCAGGGCGCGGCGCTGATCGGCGGAGCTTGGATACCGGCCGAGGTCGGCCATCCGGCCGGCCAGCCGGTCAACCAGCCACGACGGCGGCTCGGAGGCGCGGACATTGACCGCGAAGTCGAGCATGCCGGGCACCGCGGCCTGGTCGCCGTGGTAGCGCGCGGCGGCACGGGATTGACTGGCCACAGCACGACAGTAGACGTCGGCGACAATGGAGTCGTGACAGAAACCCTGCGCAGTACTGTCGCGGCGCGTCCGCAGTTGGTGATCTTCGACCTCGACGGCACCCTGACCGACTCGGCGCAGGGCATCGTGTCCAGCTTCCGGCACGCACTCGGCGAGGTTGGTGCCGTGGTGCCCGACGGTGATCTGGCCAGCCGAATCGTCGGCCCCCCGATGCATCACACGCTGCGCGAGATGGGCCTCGGCAACGACACCGACGCGGCGATCGCCGCCTACCGGGCGGACTACAGCACCCGCGGCTGGGCGCTGAACAGGCTGTTCGACGGCATTGCTGGGCTGCTGGCCGACCTGCAGGCCGCCGGGGTGCGATTGGCGGTGGCCACCTCGAAGGCGGAGCCGACCGCGCGGCGGATCCTCGCGCACTTCGGACTCGACGGGCGTTTCGAGGTCATCGCGGGCGCCAGCGTCGACGGCTCGCGGGCAACCAAGTCCGACGTCGTCGCGCACGCGCTCGCCCAACTGCAGCCGCTGCCCGACCGCGTGTTGATGGTCGGCGACCGGTCTCACGATGTCGAGGGCGCGGCCGAACACGGCATCGACACCGTCGTGGTCGGCTGGGGTTACGGACGCAAGGATTTCGACGACCCGCAGGCCGTAACCGCGCTCGCGCACGTCGGTTCCATCGACGACCTTCGTGAGGTGCTCGGTGTCTGAGCCGCTGCACGTCACCTTCATCTGTTCGGGCAACATCTGCCGGTCGCCAATGGCGGAGAAGATGTTCGCCCACCAGATCAAGCAGCGCGGCCTGTCCGAGTCGGTGCGAGTCACCAGCGCCGGAACCGGCGGCTGGCACGCCGGCGACACCGCCGATCAGCGGGCCTGCCACGTGTTGCGCCAACACGGCTACCCGAGTGGGCACTGCGCCGCCCAGATCGACAAGGAGCACCTGTCCGCCGATCTGGTTGTCGCTCTCGGCCGCAACCACGTACGGATGCTGCGGGAAATGGGCGTGCCCGCCAACAAGATCCGGATGCTGCGATCATTCGACCCACGGTCGGGCGCACACGCCCTCGACGTCGAAGATCCGTATTACGGCACCCAGGACGATTTCGAAGACGTGTTCGCCGTGATCGAGGCGGCGCTGCCAGGGCTGCACGACTGGGTGGACGAACAACTGGCCGGCCGGGGAATCGCGAGCTAGACCGGCGATGAACGAAGTGAAGAGGCGAAATTCAATTCAGCGCTGGGCCTTTCTGCTGCGGCCGGCATGGCTGGCCCTGTTCGTCGTGGTGATCGCGTTCGCTTACCTGTGCTTCACCGTGCTGGCACCCTGGCAGCTGGGTAAGAACACCAAGACGTCGCGGGAGAACAACCAGATCTCGAACTCGCTGACGGCCGATCCCATCCCACTGACAACCGTTCTGCCGCGCCAGGATTCGTCGGCACCGGACGCACAGTGGCGGCGGGTGACGGCGTCCGGGCACTACCTGCCCGACGGACAGGTGCTGGCCCGGCTTCGCGTCATCGACGGTGATCCAGCGTTCGAGGTGCTGATGCCGTTCGCCGTCGACGGCGGCCCCGTGGTGTTGGTCGACCGAGGATACGTGCGGCCCGTGCAGGGTTCGAAGGCTCCGACGATTCCGCCGCCACCCACTTCAACAGTGACGATCACCGCGCGACTGCGCGACTCCGAACCGGTTGTGCAGGGCAAGGATCCGTTCCGCCAGGACGGGGCGCAGCAGGTGTATTCGATCAACACCGGGCAGATTTCGGCGCTCATCCGCGTCCCCCTGGCCGGTTCGTACATACAGCTGGTCGAGGATCAGCCCGGCGGGCTTGGCGTCATCGCCTTGCCCCACCTCGATGCCGGTCCATTCCTGTCCTACGGCATCCAGTGGATCGCGTTCGGCATCATCGCCCCGATTCTGGTGGGCTACTTCGTGTACGGCGAGATCCGGCAGCGCCGACGGGAGAGGGCCGCTGCGCCCGACGCGGCCGCTGCCCCACTCACGGCCGAGCAGAAGCTCGCCGACCGATACGGCCGACGACGCTGAGGCAGACAGCGACGGCCGCGGCCTGAACAAATCGCGACAGCCGCACCGCCCGAGCGAGATCCGAGGCCTCGGGAGCTCGCCCGTCGCCGAGCGTCGGCCTGATCTCCAGTTCGTGGGCGTACTGCGTCGGTCCGCCGAGTCGCACGTCCAGCGCTCCGGCGAACGCGGCCTCCACTACACCGGCGTTGGGGCTTGGGTGACGGGCGGCGTCGCGCCGCCACGCACGTAGCGCTTCGGCGGGTGATCCGCCCACCAGCGGCGCGCACACCGCCACCAGCAGTGCTGTCAGACGAGCCGCGACGTAGTTGACGGCATCGTCGAAACGCGCTGCGGCCCAGCCGAACCGGGCGTACCGCGGCGACCGGTTGCCGATCATCGCGTCCAGTGTGTTGGCGCCGCGGTACACCAGCACCGCTGGAATCCCGCCCACCGCGGCCCACAACACGGGCGCGACATGCGCGTCGGACGTGTTCTCGGCGACAGATTCGAGTGCCGCCCGTGCCAGCCCGGCGGAGTCGAGTGCGGCGGGGTCGCGGCCGCATAGCGACGGCAATAGCCGCTGCGCGCCTTCGACGTTTCCGGAGTCGAGCAGGTCGGCCATCCGGCGGCCGGTGCGGCCCAACGACGTTCCGCCGAGCGCCACGAACGTCGCCGACGCCGCGGCGACGGCCGTCCAGCGCGGCCCGCTCCGCCTGGCGGCCCGCTCCGTGGTGACACCGAGGACAGCGAGTGCCCCTAGCAGTGCCCCGGCATGCAGCACCCCGGCGCGGCGGGAGTCGGCATAGGTCAGTCGTTCCAAAGCCGCTGCGCCGCTGCCGAACAGCGCGACCGGGTGGCCGCGACGTGGATCGCCGAGAAACACGTCGGCGAGGTAGCCGGTCGCGATTCCCGCGACTCGGCCGCGACATGCTGGCACAAACACCCCGGGAGCGTCTCACAAGTGGTCTACTCGGATTCATGAGGCTGGGTCCACCGGCGCGACCGACCCGGGTTGTCGATTTGCTGAACCCCGCCGCGGTGCTGCTGCCTGCGGCGAATGTGATCATGCAGCTGGCGTCGCCCGGGGTCGGATACGGCGTGCTGGAGAGCCCGGTGGACAGCGGCAACGTATACAAGCATCCGCTGAAGCGGGCCCGCACGACTGGGACCTACCTCGCCGCGGCCACCATGGGCACGGACGCGGACCGCGCGCTGATCCGCAAAGAGGTCGACCGGGTGCACGCGATGGTCCGCTCGACGGAGTCAAGTCCGGTGCCCTACAACGCATTCGATCCAAGACTGCAGCTCTGGGTGGCCGCCTGCCTGTATCGCTACTACGTCGATCAGCACGAGTTCCTGTACGGGCCGCTCGACGATGAGTCCGCCGATGCGGTCTACCAGGACGCCAAGAGGCTGGGCACCACGCTGCAGGTCCGCGACGACATGTGGCCCCCGGATCGGGCCGCGTTCGACGAGTTCTGGAAACGGTCACTCGACGGCCTTCGGATCGAGCCGCCGGTGCGCGAGCATCTGCACGGAGTTGCCGCGATGGCGTTCCTGCCCGCCCCGCTGCGACTGCTTGCCGGGCCGTTCAACCTGTTTGCGACCGCGGGATTCCTGCCTGCGGAGTTCCGCTCGCAGATGCGGCTGTCGTGGACCGCCAGCCAACAACGCAAGTTCGAATGGTTGCTGACGGCGCTGCGGCTCGCCGACCGGGTCATTCCACGTGAGGTGTGGATCCTCGGCTACGAGCTGTACCTGCGCAACATGCGGCTCCGGGCGCGCCGCGGCAGGCGAATCGTCTGAACCGCCTGCCGCAGCTCCCCTCGACTACCCGATCGGGCGCGACCCCGTGCTGGACGAGCCAGTGCTGCCCGTGGGCTTGTTGTGCTGCCGGTCGAGTTTAGCGTCTCCTGTAGCCGCGGAAGCGTTAACTAGCAAACATGGCAAATTCATCGGCAAACCCGGTCGACGGTGGATGATTCACTGTGAACCGGGCGCCGCCCGGCGACGTATCTAGCACGTCTGCGTGATCTGAACAGTGAGGAGTCCACGATGGCCTTCCCGGCCCTCAACCATGTCGCGCTCACGGTGCGCGACCTCGGCGTCAGCGGACCCTGGTACCAGACGCTGATCGGTGCCGAACCGGCACTCGACGAACACACCGATGCCGGTTTCCGGCATCTGGTCTGGGCGTTCGACAACGGCACGCTGTTCGGCATCCATCAGCACGACCGCGAAATCGAAGGCGGGCAATTCACGGAGTTCCGCGCCGGCCTCGATCACGTCGGCTTCGGCTGTGCCAGCCGCACCGAGCTTGAGGACTGGCTTGAGCGCCTTGACGGCCTCGGCATCGAACACGGCGGAATCGTTGACGCGCACTACGGGTCGGGTATCAGCTTCCGCGATCCCGACGGCAACGCGTTGGAGTTCTTCGCTCCCCCCGCGGGGTGATTGGTGGGCGGGGACGGTATCGAACCGCCGACCGCTGGTGTGTAAAGCTGCCACGCAGCGTCCCCACCGTCTCAGCGAGTGCCTGTGATGTCGTTATGTCCAGGTTATGAGTCCCGGCTGTGTCGCCGCGTCCATCGCTTCACGGCTCGTTGTTGCGCGTCTTGGCACACTCTGGGCACACCGGGGTTCCCTCTCCGCGAGCTTCAAAGACCGACTTCTCGAGTTCACGATCGAAGCAATCGCCCCAATGGCGCCCTTCAGTTGCAGCCCCGGCGACGGCCCCTCGGGTCGCAACAGTGAGCTGTTAGCGGCGATCAGATCGGGAGCGGGCCCGCCTGCGGAAGTCATCAGGCCGGCGTCGGGATCGACAGCGGCCGGAACGCATTGGAAATCACCACATTCTGAGCCGGTTCGAAACTACAGCAGTGCGCCACGCTGGCGGCATGAAGTTTTGGCCGCGTCGCCACCGGCCTTGAAGCTGAACGGCACGGACGCGACATCTTTGTGGGCAGTGCACTTCAGCTTGTGCCCGCGCTGGGCCACGAGCACGGCTGGTGACCGGCGAGCGCCCGGCCGGGCTGGGCTGGTGACCGCGTGGGTGTGCGCGATGTGCTCAGAACTGGGCCTGCACAACGGGGCTAACTCCGCCCGGATAATTGCAGGTCACCCAGGCGTCCCATGTGTAGCCTGTCGGAAGTGCCGGCCAGATCACGACGTCAGCTTGTGCGTT
>JAJKIB010000503.1 GCA_021154745.1 Mycobacterium sp. | reverse complement strand
CCGGGCAAATTGACGCCGGGATTCCACGGTCTGCACATCCACTCCGTCGGCAAGTGCGAGGCCAACTCCGTCGCGCCGACCGGCGGCGCACCCGGCGACTTCAATTCTGCGGGAGCGCATTTCCAGACCGCTGGCCACACCAGCCATCCCGCAAGCGGCGATCTGACGTCGCTGCAGGTCCGCCAGGACGGCACCGCGAAGTTGGTGACGACGACCGACGCGTTCACCGCAGCGGATCTACTTGGCGGCGCCAAGACCGCGATCATCATTCACGAGAAGGCGGACAACTTCGCCAACATCCCGCCGGAGCGCTACCAGCAGGTGAACGGCGCGCCTCCGCCCGATGAAACCACCCTGGCCACCGGCGACGCCGGAAAGCGCGTGGCGTGCGGTGTTATCGGCACCGGCTAGCAGCCACATAGACTTCGCCGGCTCGGCCCGGCCGACCGTTGGGGTCGAGTGGGAGTTCGCGCTCGTCGACTCGGAAACCCGCGATCTGAGCAACGAGGCCGCGACGGTGATCGCCGAGATCGGCGAAAACCCGCATGTGCACAAGGAATTGCTGCGTAACACCGTCGAGATCGTCACAGGCATCTGCGACAACGCCGGGCAGGCCATGGACGATCTGCAGTCGACGCTGGTGCCTGTGCGGCAGATCGTGCGCGACCGCGGCATGGAGTTGTTCTGCGCCGGAACGCATCCGTTCGCGAAGTGGTCGGCGCAGAAGCTGACCGATGCGCCGCGCTATGCCGAGCTGATCAAGCGCACGCAGTGGTGGGGCCGGCAGATGCTGATCTGGGGTGTGCATGTGCACGTGGGCATCTCGTCGGCGCACAAGGTGATGGCGATCATCACCTCGATGCTCAACCATTTCCCGCATCTGCTGGCCCTGTCGGCGTCGTCGCCGTTCTGGGACGGCGAGGACACCGGTTATGCGAGCAACCGTGCGATGATGTTCCAGCAGCTGCCGACGGCCGGGCTGCCGTTCCATTTCCAGACGTGGGCGGAGTGGGAAGGCTTCGTCTACGACCAGAAGAAGACCGGCATCATCGACCACATGAACGAAATCCGTTGGGACATCCGGCCTTCCCCGCACCTCGGCACGATCGAGGTTCGCATCTTCGATGGCGTCTCCAACATTCGCGAACTGTCCGCGCTCGTCGCGTTGACCCACTGTCTCATTGTCGACCTGGACCGCAGGCTCGACGCGGGCGACCAGCTGCCGACCATGCCGCCCTGGCATGTGCAGGAAAACAAGTGGCGCGCCGCGCGTTACGGCCTCGACGCGGTCATCATCCAGGACGCCGACAGCAACGAGCGACTGGTCACCGAGGACCTCGACGCTCTGCTGAACCGCCTCGAGCCGGTGGCCAAGTCGCTGCATTGTGGCGACGAACTCGCCAGGGTCGCCGATATTTACGGCTCAGGGGCGTCCTACCAACGACAGCGCCGGGTGGCCGAGGAGCACGACGGTGATCTGCGTGCGGTGGTCGACGCGCTGGTTGGCGAGCTGGACATCTAGCCGTGCCCGTCACTCCGATGTTCCCCCTGGAGGTGGCGATGCTGCCCGGCGAGGAGCTGCCGCTGCGGATCTTCGAGCCGCGGTATACCGCGCTGGTTTCCGATTGCCTGGCCACCGACGATCCGGCCTTCGGCGTGGTGTTGATCGCCGCGGGCCGCGAGGTAGGTGGCGGCGACACCCGCAGCGACGTCGGTGCGCTGGCACATATCACCGAGTGCGCCGATTTCGGCGACGGGCGTTATCGGTTGCGGTGCGTGATGGCTGAGCGGATCCGGGTGCTCGAGTGGCTGCCCGACGATCCCTATCCGCGGGCGGCGGTGGAGGTTTGGCCCGACGAGCCGGGCGCGGCCGTCGACGTCGAGGCGATCCGTGACGTCGAGGACCGGATGGTCGCGTTGTTCGAGCGGATCGCCGCCGCACGCGGCGCGCAGGTGGACCCCAGGGACATCGTCGTCGGGGCCGACGAGTCCGGTGACCCCGCAATGTGGTTGTACGCGTTGGCTTCCCGTGTCCCGATGGGACAGGCCGACCGCTATGCGGTGCTGTCCGCGCCCACGGTCGCCGCACGGGTGACGGCGCTTCGGGATGCGGTGGAGACCGTCACCGCCATGGTGGAGTTTCAGCTATCGGACTAGGCGTCTGGCCGGCTGTGAAATGTTCAGCAGACAAGATGGCCGTCGAGGAACACGGTCCGAGGGGCCACAGCGTCGTCCTGTCCCGGCGTCCAGCGGCCGTATCGCGTCATGAGGTCGACCGACTCGACCGCCGACACCTTCCAATTGTGCTCGGTCAGCCACTCGGCCACGTCGGTGCGGTCCTCGATGTACCACAGATCCTGGGTGTCAGGGACATTCGCGTCGGGATCCTCGCCTGCCTCTTCGCGCAAGCGGCGCATCTGTTCCCGTCGGCTGGCCAGATAGTCGCGGTCGAAGAACCCGCCACCGAACGACTCGACCCCGATGCGACTGCCGGAGGCGCTGAGTTCGTTGATCCGCTCGAACAGCAGATCCTGTCCCTCGGCGGGCAGATACGGGAGTAGGCCCTCGGCCGCCCACGCCGTCGGCTCCGTGGCATCGAATCCTGCGTCGCGCAGCGCCTTCGGCCAATCCTGCCTCAGGTCGACCGGCACCGCGACGTAGCGCGACACACTGGGCTTGGCATCATGCCGGGCCAGTGTTTGCGTCTTGAACTCGAGCACCTTGGGCTGGTCGATCTCGTAGAGCACGGTGCCGTCCACCCAGGGTAGCCGCCAGCCCCGCGCATCCAGACCCGCCGCCAGGATGACCGCCTGCTCGATCCCGTTGGCGCCCGCGGCGATGAAGAACTCGTCGAACCACTTGGTGCGTGACGCGGCATAGCCGCCGATCGACCGAACTCGATCGAGCATGTACTTCGGTGGCATCTGCCATCCACGGTCCAAGGCTGCGTCGACGAACAGCTGCGCGTACGGGTCGGTGAACAGCGGGCAATCCGACGTCGCTTCCTGCGACCGCGACCAGGCCACGCCCAGCGCGGTCTGGCCGACACCTTCGGTGATGTCCCAGCTATCGTCGTCAGTTCTGGCCATTGCCACCGGTTTCCCCATTCTCGGCGAACTCATGCATTTCATCCTTGGTCAGCAGGTCATCGCGAACGTTCTGTTCCCGGTAGGCCAGTTGACCGACGCGGTTGGCCACCACCGGCGCGGTGATCAGGGTGAACAGGCCGGTGAGGATGACCATGCCGACGTCGACATTGCCACGCAGCCGGATCGCCGCGCCAGCCAATACCAGCAACAGGCCCAGCACCTGGGGCTTGGTTGCCGCATGCATCCGGGTCAGGGTATCTGGGAAGCGGACCACTCCGATCGCGGCGGTCAGCGCCAGCGTCGAGCCACCGAGCACGAGCACGGCGGTGACGATGTCCAGCGCGCTCAACGCAATCTCCGTGCGGCGCGGGCCTTGTCGGTGTCGGGCACGCGGAATCGCGCGATGCTGACCGAGCCGACGAAGCTGATCAACGCCAGCGCGGTCAGGCCGTACGTCACCGTGGTGTCCAGGCTGAAGGCCGCCCAGGTGCCGATCGCACACATCGTCACCGCGACGAGGGTGTCCAGCGCGAGCAACCGATCCAGTGTGCTCGGCCCGGCGAGCAGCCGGACCATGGTGATGACCGCCGCGGCCGTGAGCATGGCCGCCGCGACGACCCAAACGATGCTCATGCGCTTCCCCTGTCCGGCGACGCCCGCCAATGCTCGTCGCGCTCGAACGACGCCACCAACAGCCGCTCGATCTGCGCGATCTGCCGGTAGAACCTGTACACGGCGCGGTCGGAACCGACATCGATGACATGCACGTAGATCATCCGGCGAACCTGATCGATCTCCAGCACGATGCTGCCCGGCGTCAGATTGATGATGTTGACCGCCAGCGCCAGCACCAAATCCGACTTGATCGCCATGTGCGCCCGCAGCACGGCGCTCAGTGGTGGCGGCCCCGGGTTGACCGCGAGCCACGCCAACTGCACCGACGACAGCACCAGGTACCAGGCCACCAGGCCGATCAGCCGCAGTAGCGCGAGCGGATGCACCCGGCCCTCGATCGGCACCACCGGCAGCGGAAGCAGCAACGTGATGACCAGCGCGATGGCCAGTCCGGAGATGATGTTGGCGGCAGAAACCGTGCCCCACAAGAGGATCCAAACGAGCATCAGCCAGAACAGCACCCACGCCCGCAGCGCCACCCGCCTCATTTGCCGATCACCGCACTGATGTACTGGGCGCGGTCGAGCACCTCGTCGGCGGCGCGACCGCTGTAGGAGAAGATCGGCCCGGCAAGCACCGTCAACGTCAGGCCCACGGCGATCAGCGCCCCCGTCGGCAGCAGCATGCCGACCGGCATCCGGCCGACGTGGTCGCGGTCGACGAACTGGATGTCCTCCGGTTCGTCGAGCAGCACCGAAGGAGCGGCCTCGGACAGGTGGCCCTCCGGGGCATCCTCGCGGGCTCGCCAGAACGCCTTGGTCCAGACGCGGGTCACCACATACAGCGTCAGCAGGCTGGTCATCACGCCCCCGCCTACGAGAAGCCACGCCAGCACGGAGCCGTTCTGCGCGCCCGCCTCCAGCAGCGCCACCTTGCCGATGAACCCCGAGAACGGGGGAATGCCACCGAGATTCAGCGCAGGTACCACGAACAGGAACGCCAGCAGCGGGCTGACTGCGGCCAGACCGCCCAGCCGCTGCATCGTCGAGGCACCCGCCTGGCGCTCGATCAGGCCGACCACCAGGAACAGTGTCGTCTGCACCACGATGTGGTGCGCCACATAGTAAATCGCACCCGACATTCCGAGCTGACTCGACAGCGCAATACCGAAGACCATGTAGCCGATGTGGCTGACGAGCGTGAACGACAGCAGCCGCTTGATGTCGCTCTGGGCGATCGCGCCTACGATGCCGATCAACATGGTCAGCAACGCGGCCACAAGCAGGAGCGGGTCGAGCCCTCCGCCCGGGAAGAGCAGTGAGTGTGCCCGGATGATCGCGTACACACCGACTTTCGTCAGCAGCCCGGCGAAGACCGCGGTGACGGGTGCAGGCGCGGTGGGATAGGAGTCCGGCAGCCAGGTCGACAGCGGGAACACTGCGGCCTTGATGCCGAACGCGACCAGCAGCACCGCGAATAACGCGGTGCGGGTGCCCGCCGTCACGCCGTCGAGCCGCACCGCCAGCTCGGCCAGGTTCAGCGTCCCGGTGGCGGCGTAGACGAGCGCGATGCCGAACAGGAAAACCAGCGACGACACCATCGAGACCATCACGTAGGCGATGCCCGCACGGACGCGATCCTTGCTGGCGCCGATCGTCAGCAGCACAAAGCTCGCCGACAGCAGTACCTCGAACCCGACGAACAGGTTGAACAGGTCGCCTGCCAAGAACGCGGTGCAGACGCCGGCCGACAGCACCAGATAAGTGGGCAGGAAGATCGACACCGGTTGGCGTTCGTCGCCGTCGCGGATGCCCTGCCCGATCGCGTAAAAGACCACGCACAGCAACACGATTGACGACACCACGAGCATCAGCGCCGACAGGCGATCCACCACCAGTGTGATGCCCAGCGGGCCCAAACCGGATTCCGTCGGCCCCCAACCGCCGACGTGCAGCGCCAGCGTGCCGTCGCGGTCGGTGAGGTAGAGCAGCGTTGCACACACCGCGACCACCACACATAGCGCGGCCAGCGTGATGGCCCGCTGCAGCCGCGGCCTGCGGCCGGCGAACAGCGTCAGCGCGGCGCCGAGCATCGGGATCAGCACCGGTAACGGCGTCAACACGGAAGAGATCGTCATCGCGACCCCTCCAAGCCCGGCAGCGCGTCCAGCTCGTCGGGTAGGTCGGTGTCGCGCGCGGGTTGGGGTTGCGGACGGTCCTCGTCGAGCGCGGTGGCCTCTTTCCCGGACAGCTGAGCGACCCGCGTGTCCTCTGGATCGTCGGTGACTTCCTCTTCTGTGGTCAGCCGGTACGACCGGTAGGTCAGCGCCAGCACGAACGCCGCGATGCCCATGCTGATCACGATGGCCGTCAGGATCATGCCCTGCGCCAACGGATCTGCGGTGGCTGTCTCGCCGTTGCTGGTGCGGCCCCGCACCGGGGGATTGCCGGACGGGCCGCCGACCATCAGGATCAGCAGGTTGATTGCGTTGCCGATCAGCAACAGTCCCAGCAACATTCGGGTCATGTTGCGTTCCAACAGTAAGTAGACGCCCGCGCTGGTAAGGCCGCCGATGAGCAGGAGAGGAACCAGGTAGATGGTCATCGCGACATCACTACCGGCTGTTGTTGGCTCATCTCCACGTCCACCCGGGCGCCGAGGCTGCGCAGCACGTCGAGCACGAGACCGACGACGATCAGATACACGCCAAGGTCGAAGAACAACGCGGTGACGAACTTGACGGTGCCGAGCACCGGCACGTCGATCTGGATCAACGCCGACGACAGCACTGGTGCGCCGACCAGCAGCGAGGCCACCGCCGTACCGGCGGACAACGCCAGTCCCGCGCCCAGAATCTTTCCGGCGTCCAAAGGCAGTGTCTCGCCGAGTTCATAACGCCCACCGGCCAGATAACGCAGCACCAACGCGAGCCCGGCGGTGAGCCCGCCCGCGAATCCACCACCGGGGGTGTTGTGTCCCGCGAAGAAGAAGTACGCCGACAGCACCATGATGAGCGGGAAGATCATGCGGGTCGCGACCTCCAGCACCAGCGACCGGTGCCGCGGGTCGCGCAGTTCGCTGCCGCGAAGCCAGGTGACGTCTCCGACGGCAGGACTGTTGTTCGCCGCCGCAGGGAGTCGGCCGATGTCCGGTTGGCCCGCATCGGAAACCCGGGGAGCGGCGCCAAAACGCCTGTGCCGGAACACCATCGACGCGACTCCGGTGGCTGCGACGAGCAGCACTGAGATCTCGCCCATGGTGTCCCAGGCCCGGATGTCGACCAGCAGCACGTTGACGGTGTTGGCGCCGTGCCCGCGGAAATACGCCGCATCGGGGAGCAATGCGGCGATCGGGATGCCGGTGCGGGCGGCCATCGCGTACACCGCCAATGTCGTGACGGTGGCACCGACGGCGAGCGCGAGCGCGGCGCGCGGCAGCCGGTACCGCTTGATGTTGCTGCTGTCGGTTTCCGCGGGCAGTGTGCGCAGCACCAGGACGAAGATCACCAAAGTCAGTGTCTCCACGAGGAACTGGGTCAGCGCCAAATCCGGCGCGCCGTGGAAGGCGAAGATCGCGCCACAGCCGTAGCCGGTGACACCGACAAGAAGCACCGCGGCCAGCCGGTTGCGCATCACGGTCGCGCCTAGTGCCGCGGCCAGGATGAGCAGCCCCACCGCCGCCTGCAGCCGCGAGCCCCACAATGCAAAGCCGGGCCGGTCACGTGCGCCGAGGGCGAGCACGATCACGGGCACCAGCACAAGCGTGGACAGGATCACCGACTGTGTGGCCGGGATCGAACCCCGCTGGATGACCGCGGTGAGCCGCACAGACCCAAGGTCGAGGCCATGCAGCACGGCGTCGTAGATGCGGTCGGCGTTGCCGAGCGGTTGGCGGACCGTGCGCCACCGCCGCAGCCGGGCCCGGCTGAAGTACGCTGCCGCGCCCACCGCCAGCACCAGCGCCGACAACAGCAGTGGCGCGCCGAACCCATGCCACAGCGCGAGGTCGTAGTTCTCGCTGCCGGGCACCGTGTCGGCGTAGGTATCGAGAACGCCGTCCAGGCCGGCGGGCCACACGCCGAACACCAAGCCCGCGGCGGCCAGGATTGCCGATGGGATGAGGAAAGTGATTGCCGGGCGGTGCATTTCGGCCACCAGTTTGCTGGGTTGCGGTAACCCCTTGCGGCCGAACGCTCCCAGAAGGAATCGCAGACTGTAGATGGTGGTGAACATGGACCCGAGCACGATCCCTGCGAGTACGTAGGGCGCCGCGGCGCCGAGTGACGGTGCGTGCGCGACGGTTTCGAAGTCGGCCTCCTTGGCGACGAAGCCGAGGAACGGCGGCACCGCGGCCATGCTCGCGGTCGCGGCGACGGCGATGGACAGCAACGGTCGGCTGCGCT
This sequence comes from Mycobacterium sp., assembly GCA_021154745.1. Lineage (GTDB taxonomy): Bacteria > Actinomycetota > Actinomycetes > Mycobacteriales > Mycobacteriaceae > Mycobacterium. The sequence continues at coordinate 14,564 of JAJKIB010000503.1, read as the reverse complement.
GTCCCAGCCAGGCCAGCCTGCGGATGTCGCGGGTGCCGGTGGCGTGGTCGATGACGCCGACGACCATGAACAGCGACGCCTTGAACATCGCGTGCGCGCACAGCATCGCCAGCCCGGCCAGCATGAGATCGCCGCCGCCCGCGCCGACCATCACCGTGATCAGTCCCAGCTGGCTGACGGTGCCGAACGCCAGGATCAACTTCAGGTCGTATTCGCGCACCGCGCGCCAGCCGGCCAACAGCATGGTGAGGCCACCGAGAACCACGACCGTCGGCCGCCAAGGGGGTGCGTCGGCGAAGCCGGGGCTCATCCGCGCGACGAGGTAGACGCCGGCCTTGACCATCGCCGCGGCGTGCAGGTACGCACTGACCGGTGTCGGTGCCGCCATGGCGCCGGGCAGCCAGAAATGCATCGGCACGATCGCCGATTTGGCCAGCGCGCCGATCAGCACCAGCACTACGCCTATCGATGCCGCAACACCCGTCGGCGGTGCGGCGATCAGTTCGGACAACAAGTAGGTGCCTGACACGTTGCCGAGCGCGACGATGCCGACCAGCATGGCCAGCCCACCGAACGTCGTCACCAGCAATGCTTGGGTGGCGGCTCGTCGGCTGGTTACCCGCTCGGCATAGTGGCCCACCAAAAGGAACGACAGCACGGTGGTCAGCTCCCAGAACACGTAGAGCACCAGCATGTTGTCGCTGACCACCAGGCCGAACATCGCGCCGGAGAACGCGACCAGCTCGGCGGCGAAACTCGGCAACCGCTTTTCGGTGCGTCCGTCGTGGTGGTGGAAGTAGTCGGCGCAGTAAAAGAGGACCAGCGCGCCGATGCCGAGCACCAGCACGCTCATGATCGCCGCGAGCGCGTCGAAGCGAAGTGTGATGTTCATCGACAGCTCGGGCAGCCATTCGACGCTGGCAGTCGTTGCGCGGCCCGGTTCCGGCCAGTTCAGCACCACCCAGAGCAGCGAGCCCAGCGGCACCAACGCCAGCGGATAGAACGCCGTCCGGCCCCACCGGTAGACAAGCAGCGGGGCGACCGCCGTTGCGACGGCATGGGCGAACAGGATGGCGAGCATGGCACTCCGGATCGTGCGGGTCGGCAATGAGCCGTCAGGCGAAGAGCAGATATCGGGGTGTCAGCCGGGTTAGTGGCTTTGGTTTAACGCCAGTCTACGTGGGCGGATGCAGCTACCATCCGGCCTCGTGGGCACTTCCGAGGTTGTGGTGGTCGGCGCCGGTCCGACGGGGCTGATGCTGGCGTGCGAGCTCGCGCTCGGTGGCACCAAAGTGAGGCTCATCGACGAGCGCACCGACATGCCCAACATCACCAGGGCGTTCGCCGTACATGCGCGCACTCTCGAGCTGCTCGATGCGCGGGGTTTGGCCGACGAGTTGCTGACCCGGGGCGTGCCGGTTCGCGAGCTGGCTCCGCCGGGTGGCGCGATGCTCAACCTGGCGGAGCTGCCCACCCGATTCGGGATGGTGCTCATCGTGCCGCAAAGTGGAACCGAGAAGATTCTGCAGGCCCGCGCCGACGAACTCGGGATCGAAATCGTCCGCGGTGCCGAGGTGGTCGGTCTGACGCAAGACGGCGATGGGGTGACCGTCGAGTGCGCGGGCGGCGACAGCATGCGCGCCGGTTACGTGGTCGGCTGCGACGGCGCGCACAGCACTGTGCGCAGCCAGCTCGGTATCGACTTCGTCGGCAAGCAGTACGAGACACACATCCTGCTGGCCGACGTGCAGCTGACCCGGGCACCCGGCGAGACGTTGACGGGCGTGACCAACGAGAAAGGCGTGGTGCTCGTCATCCCGTTCGGCGACGGCTGGTTCCGAGCGATCGCGTGGGACCGATTGCGTGAACAGGCGCCGCTGCGCGAACCGGTGACGCTTCAGGAGATCCGCGACTCGTTCGAGCGCATCGCGGGCCACGACTTCGGCATGACCGAGATGCGCTGGAGTTCGAGGTTTCTCAGCGAGCGACGACAGGCAAGGCACTACCGGAAAGGCCGCGTGTTCCTGGCGGGCGATGCCGCCCACGTGCATTCACCGCTCGGCGGCCAGGGCATGAACACCGGCATCGGTGACGCGATGAATTTGGGCTGGAAGCTGGCCGCCGCCGTGCGTGGCTGCGCGCCGCCGGCGCTGCTGGACAGCTACGAGGCCGAGCGCCATCCCGTCGGCGCCAGCGTGCTGCGGCTGACCGACATGTTCAACCAGCTGGTGCTCAGCAACTCCAAGCCGCGGCGCCTGCTGCGCAGCGCGCTTGTCGGGGCCGCGACCCGAGTGCCCCGCGGGAAGCGCCTGATCGCCGAACGGCTCAGCGGCATCGGAATCGCCTATCCGCATCCGCATGGCGACGATTGGATGGTCGGCCGCCGGATGCCGGACATCGTGTGCGACGGCAAGCGGGTCTACGAGCTGTTGCGCGACGGGAAGTTCGTGCTGGTGACGGCCGCGCCGGTGGAGCTGAATCGGCCGGACATCGTGCATGCGGTCGACGCTCATCCGGAGCTGCCCGACGCCGTGCTCGTCCGTCCCGACAGCTATGTCGCGTGGGCGAGCGAACGGCTACCAGGTGCTGCTGACTTGGCGGCGGCAGTCAATAGCTGGACGCGCGTGACATAGCCCGGGGGCCGCGAAGCGAACCGGGATGGCGTGGGAGACAACACCGATCCCCGCGCCGAGGATCGGCCAGATCGGCCAGAAGTACCAGGCGCCTGCCGTGAGGCCGACGGCCAGCCACACGGTGAGCACAATGACGACCATCGCCAGATAAGCGCCGAGGTGAATGCGTACGCCGAGCCGTGCGGCGTGCCGTCGGGCGGCCTGGCGCTGGGGATCGTTGCGGCGAAGCTGCGCGAGCGGCAGGTCTGCGACGAGTTGGCGCAACTCGCCGGTGGTGTGCGCGGCGAAGGTGGCCTGCAGCCGGTTCTCGTACTCGTCCATCGCGAGGTAGCCCTGCGATAGCGCCTGGCCCAGCTGATTGGCTGTCCTCTCGCGGTCGCGATCGCCGGCTCGTACAGACTCGACGACTGGTGCGGTCATGGTGCCCTCCGGTGTTCGATCTTGGCAATGACAAGTTCCAGGTTCGACTATGCATCCTTAACTTGTCACTGTCAAGATACTGTTGAATCGGACTGTGAACAGCGACGCTTCCAAGGTCGTCAGCGCCAGTCGCGAGATCGCGGCGCCTGCGGACAAGATCTTCGAACTCATCGCCGAGCCATCGCTGCAGCCGCGATGGGATGGCAACGACAACCTGGCCGAAGGGGGCACGGGCCAACGTGTGAGTGCGGTCGGTGATGTGTTCATGATGACGCTCACCATGGGCAGCGTCCGGCACAACCACGTCGTCGAGTTCGAGGAGGGGCGACTGATCGCATGGCGGCCCTCGGAGCCGGGGCAGGAACCGCCGGGACATCTGTGGCGATGGGAGCTGGAACCACTTTCTGAGTCACGGACGCGGGTCACCCACACCTATGACTGGTCGCAGCTGACTGACGAGAAGCGCCTGCCACGCGCGCGTGACACCACCGCGGACAAGTTGCAGGCGTCAATCGACAGGCTGGCCGCGCTCGCCGAGACTGCGGGCAGATCGTGATTTCCGCGATTTTGACGATCTCCCCGCAGTCTCGGCGCGTGGGTGTCTCAGCGCGCGGCCGAGAACGCCCGCAGCGACTCGACCTGAACCGGATCCAGCGACGGCCGAACGGTTTCGCGGGCCTTCGCGACGTCGGCGCCGGTCACGTCGGCCGCATCGATCGAGCGGCGCATCGCGGTCAGCGCGGCCTCGCGCAGCAACGCCACGCAGTCGGCCGCGCTGTAGCCGTCGAGCTCTCCGGCCAGCGCGTCCAGGTCGACGTCGTCGCTGAGCGGTATGGATTTGCCTGCAGTGCGCAGGATTTCGCGGCGCGCCTCGGCGTCGGGCGGCTCCACGAACACCAGCTTCTCCAGTCGCCCCGGCCGCAGCAGCGCGGGGTCGATCAGATCGGGCCGGTTGGTCGCGCCGAGCACCACCACGTCGCGCAGCGGCTCGATGCCGTCGAGTTCGGTCAACAGCGCGGCGACGACGCGGTCGGTGACGCCGGAGTCGAAGCTCTGCCCGCGGCGGGGTGCCAACGCGTCGATCTCATCGAGGAACACCAGCGACGGTGCCGAGTCGCGGGCACGCCGGAACAGTTCGCGCACCGCCTTTTCCGAGGCGCCCACCCATTTGTCCATCAGTTCGGCGCCCTTGACCGAATGCACCGACAGCCGACCCGAGCTGGCCAGTGCGCGTACCACGAATGTCTTGCCGCAGCCGGGCGGGCCGTAGAGCAGAACGCCGCGCGGCGGTGCGACGCCGAGCCGCTGGAACGTGTCGGGATGCTGCAGCGGCCACAGCACCGCCTCGGTGAGCGCCTGCTTGGTGGCGAGCATGTCGCCGACATCGTCGAGCGTCACCGAACCTACCGAAACCTCTTCGGTGGCCGATCGTGAGAGCGGGCGGATGACGGTCGTCGCTCCGATCAGATCGTCCTGCGTCAACGCCGGCGGCTTTCCGTCCGCGCTGGCCCGCGCCGCCGCCCGCAGTGCGGCCTCCCGTACCAGAGCGGCCAGATCGGCGACGACGAAACCCGGTGTGCGCTCGGCGACTTCGTCGAGGCTGAGCTCCCCGGACGGCACATCGCGCAGCAGCACCTCGAGTAGCTGCCTGCGGACGGCGCCGTCGGGCAGGCTCAGCCCGAGCTCGCGATCGCACAGGTCGGGTGCCCGCAGCCGTGGGTCGACGCCGTCGGGCACCGCGGTGGTGGCGATGAACGCGACGCCGCGGGTGGCGACTGCGTTGCGCAATTCGGTGAGAATGAGGGTTGATACGGATTCGGCGGGCCTGTCCTGGCTGGCTGGCAGCAGCGCGTCGATGTCGGTGATGAGCAGCACGCCACCGCCGTCGCACACGGTGCCAACCGCCGACGAGACGCTCTTGAGCCGGTCTTCGGCGCGCAGCGCGCCCACCTCGGGGCCGTCGAGTTCGACGAGCCGCCGGTCCGCGCACACGGCACGCACCAGCGCGGCCTTGCCAACACCGGCGGGTCCCGACACCAGCACGCCCAGATTGGCTGTGGCCCCGAGTGTTTCGAGCAGCTGCGGCTGGTCGAGTGCGAGCTTGAGCCATTCGGTGAGCCGGGCGGCCTGAGCGTGGGAGCCCTTCAGGTCGTCGATGTTGACCGTCGCGGACTGCTTCGGGGTTGACACCGTGTGCTGGCCCGCCGTGGCCGGAACGGTCGGGGTCACGCCGTCACCCCAACTCACCACCGAATTCGGTTGCACGCTAACCGGTCCCGCGGGGTCGACACCGGTGACCGTCAACAGCTCGGAGGTCCAGGTGATGCCGACCGACGACGCCAGCGCCGCGGTGGCTCCCGAGGTCGGGATGTCGGGACCGAGCTCGCGCGGCAGCAGCGATACCGTGTCGCCGACGGTCATCACCTTGCCGAGCAGGGCCTGACGCAGCGTTGCCGACGAGATCGACTGGGTGGCCAGGCTGGAGCCGGTCACGGTCACCGACCGGGCGCCGTACACGGTCACCGCAGAGACGATCACGGTGGTGTCCTCGCGCAGCCCGGCGTTGGACAGCGTCACGTCGTCAAGCAGCGCGGTGCCTGCAGGCGTACCCGCAGGCGCCACCCCTGCCACCGCGGCGGTGGTGCGTGAGCCGGTCAACGACACCGCGTCCCACTCCCGAATACCAAGGGCGGCAATGGCTTCGGGATGTAGACGGACCACGCCGCGTCGCGCGTCAAGCGCCGACGTGTTCAGCCGCGCGGTCAGCCTGAGGTGACTCAGCGGCGGATCCTCCACGGCATCGGTCTGCGTCATCTCACGCACCCGGCTTGCGCAAACCAAGGCGCGACATCGACCGGCGCCGTTGCGGTCCCGCCGCCCGCCGGATCGCCCGGCGCGCGGCGCGCTGTTGTCGTGGTTTGTCGTCCCACACTTCCGGATGCTCCGCGAGGAAGCGTCTGGTGCGGATCGCGAACGGGATATGGATCACGTACGCAAGAATGATGATCAGGATCGTGATGTAGCCGTAGAGAATTGAGGCAGCCACCAGGATCGCGAGCGCCGCGAGTAGCGGTGCGACCATGTTCTGCGACACCGAGAAGGTGTGGATCTTGCGCATCGGGAGGGTGCTGACAACCAGCAGCGAGACGCCGATCATCCAGATCGCCACGGCCACTTCCGATGTCCACCAGCCGTCGCCGAACTGCATCTTGGCGGCCAGCGGCCCGATCGCGCCGATGGCGCCTGCTGGTGCGGGCATGCCGACGAAGTATTTCTTCTCGTAGTCCGGCTGATCGACGTCGAGCATCGCGTTGAAGCGGGCCAACCGCAAAACGATGCAGACCGAATACAGCAGCACCACGATCCAGCCGACTCGCGAATGCGATAACAGCGTGCCGTAGACGATGAATGCCGGTGCCACACCGAAGTTCACCGCGTCGGCCAGCGAGTCGATCTCCTCTCCCATGCGTGACGTCACCTTGAGAGCGCGTGCCATCCGACCGTCGAGCGCGTCCAGGATCGCGGCGACCGCGAGGAAGGCCATCGCCTCGGTGGGCCGGTTGTCGAGCGCGAACTTGACAGCGCTCAGCCCCAGGCAGATGGCCGCCACCGTCATGGCGCTGGGCAGGATGCGCAGGCTCACGACGGGCGCCTTGATGCGCGGTTTCACGGCAGCTCGGCCAATACGGTTTCGCCGGCCAGCGCCCGCTGCCCTGTCGTGACAAGGACGTTGGAGCCCGCGGGTAGGTAGGTGTCCAGTCGCGACCCGTACCGGATGAGGCCGTAGGTGTCGCCGATGGCCAGCTTGTCGCCGACTTTGGCATCGCACACGATGCGGCGCGCCACCAGGCCGGCTATCTGCACGGCGATCACCTCGGCGCCCTCGGGGGTACGGATCAGAACGCTGTTGCGTTCGTTGTCCTCGCTGGCGGCCTCCAGTTCGGCCGATCCGAACAGTCCGGGTCGATGTTCGACGGCGACCACCTCGCCGCTGATCGGTGCCCGCTGCACGTGTGCGTCGAAAATCGACAGGAAGATGCTGATGCGCGGTAACGGCGTTGCGGGCAGGCCGAGTTCGGCAGGAGGCAGCGCGTCCTCGATGAGGCAGATGAGCCCGTCCGCCGGCGCGACGACGAGGCCGGGGCGGGTGGGTGGCACCCGCGGCGGATGCCGGAAGAACGCCGCGTTGGCGGCGGCCGAAGCCAGCCCGGCCCGGCGCAGCCATGGGTTCTTTCGTCCGACGGCCGCGAGCGCGAGACTCACCCCGACGAACGGCAGGCCGGCAGAGTGCATCGGCGGAATCGTGGTGCGGACCAGCGCCACGAGCCGCGCGGGGCCGGATTTGAGGTCGGGGCGTCTGGCCATCGTGCAGCGATTCTACGGGCGGGCCCTCCGGGCCATTGGCCTATGCCAAGTCCCACACTTGCACCGGTGAACCGGCGGTAACCTCGGCGACGTCCTCCTCGATCTCCAGCAGGCAGTTGGCGGAGGCCAGCCACCGCAGATGATGTGACGCCGGCGGGCCGTAGCTGGTGACCGTGCCAGCGTCGCGGTCGAGGACGCCGCGGCGGAACTGACGCTTGCCGCGCGGCGAGGTCAGATCCTCGGCGAGCACGGCCGTGCGCCGCGGCCGGTCCGGATTCGCCAGCCCCATCGCGGTGCGCAGCGGCGCGCGGATGAACACCTCGAACGACACCAGCGCGCTGACCGGGTTGCCCGGCAGCGTGATGATCGGGGTGCCATTCACCGAGCCCGCGCCCTGCGGCATGCCGGGCTGCATTGCCACCTTGACGAACTCGACTTCGCCGCCGAGCGCGTCCTTGACCACCTCGTACGCGCCCGCGCTCACGCCACCCGTCGTGATGATCATGTCGGCATCACCGGCGTGGCGGCTCAGTGCGTCGCGAAACGTGGCGACGTCGTCGCCGGTCATCGGTGCGGCGACCACGTGGGCTCCCGCGTCGCGCACGGCCGCGGCCAGCATCACCGCGTTGGACTCGTAGATCTGTCCGGGCTGCAGCGGAGTGCCAGGCGCCACCAGCTCCGAACCGGTCGACATCACCAATACCCGTTGCCGCGGAAGCACTTTCAGCTCGCTCAGCCCCAGCGCTGCGGCCAGACCCAGCCCCGCGGGCGTGAGTAGCTGGCCCGCCCGCAGCACCGTGGTGCACGCCGTGACGTCCTCCCCGGCGCGGCGGATGTGCTGGCCGTCCTTGGCGCTCGCTCGGATGGACACGGTGTTGGTCGCACAGTCGGTGGCCTCGACCGGCACCACCGCGGTTGCGCCCGTCGGCACCGGCGCACCCGTCATGATGCGGTGTGCCGTACCGGGTTTCAGTGTGAGTGGATCGGTGCGGCCCGCTGGGATGTCTTCGGCGACGGGCAGCAACACGGCCTGCTCGGGTGTCGCCTTGGCGATGTCGTCGGCCACCACCGCGTATCCGTCCATCGCCGAGTTGTCGAATCCGGGTAGTGACAGCGGCGCCACCACATCGTCGGCCAGTACCAGGCCGAGCGTCTCGGCCAGCGGCAGCGTGACCGGTGGTTTGCGGGTGATCAGGCCGGCGACGACGCGCCGGTGCTCGTCGACCGTACGCATCAGACGGGGAACGTCACGCCGGTGAGCTCTTCGGACACCGTCCACAGCCGGCGCTGGAGATCTTCGTTGTGCGACTGTGCGCTGGAGGCAACGATTTTCGGATGGCCTCTGGATTCTCCGATGCCGTCGGGTCCGTAGTACTGGCCGCCTTGTGCATTCGGGTCGGTGGCCGCGCGAAGCGTCGGTAGCGCGCCCATGTCGGCGGGCTGCGCCGCAATGCGCCACAGGAAGTCGGGGATGAAGCTGGGCAGGTGTCGCATGAGTTCGGTGTCCGAGAAGCCGGGGTGCGCCGCGAGCGCGACGGTTGGTGTCCCCTTGGCGGTCAACCGCCGCTGCAGCTCGTAGGTGAACAGCAGGTTGGCCAGCTTCGACTGCCCGTAGGCCTCGACGCGGTTGTACTTGCGTTCCAACTGCAAGTCGTCGAAGTGGATCCGGGCCATGATGCGGTGGCCGACGCTGCTGATTGTGACCACCCGCGACCCTTCGACCGGCAGCATGTTGTCGAGCAGCTGACCAGTCAACGCGAAGTGGCCGAGATGGTTGGTGCCGAACTGCATCTCGAAGCCGTCTTTGGTGGTCTTCCGCGACGCCACGTACATGACACCCGCATTGTTGATCAGCAAGTCGATGCGCGGGTACGCGGCGCGCAGTTCGTCTGCGGCCTTGCGGACGCTGTCCAGCGACGTCAGGTCGAGCTCTTGAAGCGTGACGACGGCGTTGGGGCTCGCCTTCTTGATTCGGTCGGCGGCTTCATTACCCTTGTCGAGATTGCGCACCGCAAGCACGACGTGTGCGCCCTTGCCGGCGAGGACGGCCGCGGTGTCATATCCCAACCCGGAATTGGCGCCGGTGACGATGGCGACCCGGTCGGATTGATCAGGCACGTCGGCCGCGGTCCACTTGGCACTCATGGGGTTCAACATACTCACGCCGAATTGCGTCATGCTCGAATGATGAATCTGGTTGATCCGGCCCATCCGCCAAGCCGGAAGGCACCGCTGGTGTGGGCGATCGGCGCCGCAATTCCGTGGCTCATGCTGGCCGCGGGTCAGGTGGTGTGGTTCGCGATCGATGGGTCGCTGGCGTGGGTGCATGCGCTTGCCGGCGCGGTGACGGTGCTGGGCATTGTGGTGTTCGTCGGCGTTGTGCCGGTGTGGCGCTACCGCGTGCACCGCTGGGACGTTTCCTTGACGGCAGGGACGCCCGCCGTCTACACGCGCACGGGCTGGCTGGTGCAGGAGCGGCGGATCGCGCCGATCTCGCGAGTGCAGACCGTCGACACCGAACGCGGCCCGCTGGACCGGCTGTTCGGGCTGGCGAATGTCACGGTGACGACGGCCTCGTCTGCGGGCGCAGTGCGCATCGTCGCGCTCGATTCCGACGTCGCCGACAGGGTCGTCGCTCAGCTCACCGACATCGCCGCGATCGGCGCGGAAGACGCGACGTGACCACCCGAAGACGTGCGCGAGTGAGGATCGCAGCGAGGAACGAGCGAGGACCGGAGCGAGCGTGAGTCGAGACATGACCGTTGATACCGGGCACGTGTGGCAACGGCTCAGCCCGCGCATGCTGTTGGTGCACCCGGTCCATGAAGTACTGCGCCAGATACCGCTGCTGATCGGGTCGGTGGTGCTCGGGTCGGCGACCGGCAACCCCATGTGGACACTGTTCGGACTGGCGCTCGTGATCGGCTACGGCGTCGCCCGGTGGTTCACCACCAGCTATCGGATCGACGCCGACGAGGTGCGGCTCCGAACGGGTGTGCTTCAGCGCAAGGTTCTTTCGGTGCCACGCAACAGGATTCGCTCGGTGTCGACCGACGCGCGGCTATTGCACCGGCTACTCGGGTTGACCGTGCTGCGGCTGAGCACCGGTCAGGAGGCCAAGGGGGACGCGGCGTTCGCCCTCGACGCGGTCGAGGCCCAGCAGGTGCCCCGCTTGAGGGCGATTCTGCTGGCGGATTCGCTGGCCCCCGCCGAGCAGGAGGCGTCCGCACCGGGCCGTGAGCTGGCCCGCTGGCAGCCGTCTTGGCTGCGCTACAGCCCGCTGAGTTTCACCGGGCTGGCGATGATCGCGGCCGCGGTCGGCCTGGCGTATCAGGCGGGAGCCGCTGCGGCACTGGAGAATTCGCGGCTTGCGCGGTCCGGGCTGCACGCGGCGGAGCGCTTCGGGGTGGTTGCGACCGTGATCGTGGCGGCAGTTGTGGTGCTGGTCGCGTCGGTGGTGCTGTCGGTGCTGCGGTCGTTGGTGACGTACGGAAACCTGGTGCTGCGCCGCGATGCCGACGTGCTGCACCTCCAGCACGGCCTGCTGCGGGTGCGCGAGCAGACCTTCGACATGCGCCGGTTGCGTGGTGGAACGCTGCGGGAGCCGCTGCTTGTTCGGTTGTTCGGGGGCGCCCGGCTGGACGCGGTGATGACCGGCGTGGAGGGCGCGGGGGAGGCGTCGCTGTTGCTGCCGCCGTGCCCGCGGACGAAGGCAGAGGCGGTGCTGTCGGAGCTGATCGCCAGGCCGGACGCAGTCAGCGGGCTGCTGCGCGTGCATGGCGCGGCGGCCACGCGCAGGCGATGGACGCGGGCTCTAGCGCTGCCCGCGGTGCTGCTGGTCGCGATGGTTGCGCTGTATTCGCGGACGCCGGTCTGGCTGTGGCCTGTGTGGGCAGGGTTGACGGTGTGCTGCATGTTGCTGGCGTTCGACCGGTCGCGGGCACTTGGGCATCGGGTGGACGCTGAGTGGCTGGTGGCGCGGGCGGGCAGCCTCGATCGGCGGCGTGACTGCATCGCCGCGGCGGGAATCATCGGATGGACGGTGCGCCAGACGCTGCTACAGCGGCGGGCGGGCGTTGCGACGTTGATCGCCGCCACCGCGGCAGGGGTGAAGAGCTATCGGGTGCTCGACGTTCCGGCAGGTCTCGCGTGGACGATCGTCGCGGCCGCCTCGCCGTGGGTCGTCGACAATCAATGGGCTAGGACTTGATGGGCACGGCGACGAGACGGCGCCAGGCTAATCAACCCGACGGCGCCAACGTAGAGCAGCGCGCCCACAGCCGGAAAGTGCCCGTCTGGGGCGAACCCCTCGACTGCAAGGCGCCACAGCACGAACGTCGCCGTCCCGACGCCGACGATCAGCAGGGCTGGCGCGCTACACATTGGCAGGGGTGTGGAGATCGCGGGCAGCGCACGATTGAACGCCGATCGTCCCAGCCACAGCAGGGCCATTTGCGCGGTCGTCACGACAATCAGAATCAGCAGCCAGATCAACCGGAAGCCCCACCACTGTCCCGTTCCGGCCTCAGGCTGCGGTAAGAGCCCGGTCGGGTACCCGAGGAGTGCAACGACCACAACCGGAACCATCTGCCACAGGTACACCGCCATCACATTGTTGTTCGCCACGGCCAATAACCGGCGCCACCGCGATCGCCGCAGTCGCCGTGTCACCGCGGGCGCCGCCGCGATCAACAGCGCAGCTTGCAGCGTGGCGAACGCAAGCAACGCCGCGGTGGGCGGAAAGTTGTTCTGCTCGGTTGCGCCGGGCGATCCGACCATGCTGATCGGGTAGCAGCGGAGCGCGAGCAGCATTGCGAGCACGATGGCGCCCGCAGCGGCGATTAGCACCGGCCTGCGGCCGCCGAAAAGCCCACCGCGCCAACAGATCCCGGCCTGATAGATCGCTCCCCAGCAGACTAGGTAATTGGCTGAGCCGATTGTCGGCAGATGCCAGATACGCGCCGCAACGTCGACGACTACCACGGCGAGCGCCAGGGCGGCCGGCACCAGCAGCCCCCATCGCCGATGTGCTGCCACCGCGACCGGTGTGAGCGTCAGCAGCGCTAGGTAGATCGGCACAAACCACAGATGCATGGCGATCGCCCAGCCGCCGAACCACAGCGTCGAGCGTCCGACGCCCACCCAATCCAGCACCGCCACGGCCGCAAGCGCCACCACTACGTATGCCGTGGTCGGTCCAAGAATCGCGGCCAGCCGATGCCGAACCCATTCGGTCCGGTGGCGGCCGCCGGCTTCGCGCCATCGCGTCCACGACGCCGCGCTGGCGTATCCGCCGACCAGGAAGAACACCGGCACGACTTGAAACACCAACGTCAGCCAGCGTGTCCACGGCATTACGTCCAGGGGGTAGTCATTGCCGAACTGGCCGTCGCGGAAGGTGACCGCCGAGACGAGCCAATGGCCGATCACCACGACGGCCACGGCGACAACCCGGTATACGTCGGCCGACAGTTCGCGGGCCGATGCCGTGTCGGTGCTGCGATCGGCGGGCATACCGGCCCTCTCGTGATATCAGTCCATGATCCGTAGCCGAGGCTAGTCGTGCGCCACAATCGAGAGCATGATCACCGGCTTGGCACACACCGGTGTGTGCGTTCCCGACTGCGAGGCCGCCGTGGCGTACTACCGCGACGTGCTGGGATTCACGGTGCTCTCGCCGCCGTATGTGATGGATGGCGACGCCATCCGCGCCGACATGGGCGAGTTGTTGGCCGATCCGGCTATGAAGGCCGCGATCGTGGGGTTCGGCGACGATGGCGACCGAGTGCTCGAGGTGATCGAGTACCTGCGCGTCGACGGGAGTGATGCCCGGCGGGCCGCCGGCCTGGCCGACCCCGGACTGTCGCACGTCGGACTGATCTGCGACGACCTGGATGAGACCCGGAAATCGCTGGAGGGCAAGGGAGTTCACTTCCTGGTCGATGGTGTCGCCGACATCGCCGGGGTGCGCACCACGTGGTTCACCGACCCGTGGGGAGTGGTCTTCATCCTCGTCGAGAAGGGCAGGCCCGAGCGTCCGTACTTCGCGCAGTTCGGCTAGCCCCCCGAGTTGCGCTGATTCGTTTGCCGTTTACTGTCGGGGCCATGGCTATCGGCGGTGTGCTGTTCGACATCGACGGCGTCCTGGTGACGTCGTGGAAGCCGATCGAGGGTGCATCCAAAACATTGCGGACGTTGTCCGATAACCAGATTGCGTGCTCGTATCTGACCAACACCACGACGCGGACCCGAGTGCAGATCGCCGAGCTGCTCACCGAGGCCGGCATGGCTGTGCGCGCCGACGAGGTCATCACCGCGGCAGTGCTCACCGCGGAGTATGTCCGCAACCGCTATCCGGACGCGCGGTGCTTCCTGGTCAACAGCGGGCAGATCGCCGAGGACATGCCGGGCATCGACATCGTGTACTCCAGCGAGTTCAGCGGGCCGAAGGCACCGGAGACCCCGGATGTGGTGCTGCTCGGCGGGGCGGGGCCGGAGTACAGCCATCTGACCCTGTCGTGGGTCTACGACTGGATGGCGCAGGGGGTGCCGGTGGTCGCCATGCATCGCAGCACGGCCTGGACCACTACCGACGGGTTGCGTGTCGACACCGGCATGTACCTGATCGGGATGGAGGAAACCTCCGGCCGCAAGGCGACCGCCGTCGGGAAGCCCGCGCCGGAGGGATTTCTTGCCGCCGCGAGTCGTCTGGGCGTCGACCCCGACGAGATGTACATGGTCGGCGACGACCTCAACAACGACGTGCTGGCGGCACAGGTGGTCGGCATGGTCGGCGTGCTCGTGCGGACCGGCAAATTCCGTCAGGACACGCTGGACCGATGGGCCGCAGACGAATACGCGATGCAGCCCAATCATGTCATCGATTCGGTGGCGGTCCTTCCGGAGTTGTTGGGGCTTTAGAGCCTGCGAGTGTCGAGCCGGATTTCCTCTGCGTCATCGACGAAATATGCTGCAGCCCCGTCACATTCGCTGACGGCTTCGACGAATTCGGGGGCCGGGGCCGCCCTGGTGGCCAATGTGCGCATCGTGAAGACCGCTTTCTGCGCGACCGCGGTGTGGACCGTGTTGTTTCGCGACGTGGATCGCGTGCGGTCGAGCACCTTGGTTGGGCGCATGATGGGGCGT
>JAJKIB010000502.1 GCA_021154745.1 Mycobacterium sp. | reverse complement strand
CCGGATCGATCGCGGCCGGCGCGATGGTCATCACCATTCCGATCATTATCTTTGTTCTAATCTTCCAACGACGGATCGTTGCCGGCCTGACGTCCGGTGCGGTGAAGGGATAGCTTCATGGCCGAAATTGTGTTGGACCTGGTGACCAAGAGTTACCCCAACGGCGCGACGGCCGTGAACGACCTGTCGCTCACTATCGCCGACGGCGAATTCGTCATCCTGGTCGGACCGTCCGGATGCGGTAAGTCGACGACGCTGAACATGATTGCGGGGCTGGAGGACATCAGCTCGGGGGAGCTTCGCATCGGCGGCGAACGGGTGAACGAGAAGGCGCCCAAGGACCGCGACATCGCGATGGTTTTCCAGTCCTACGCGCTGTATCCGCACATGACCGTGCGGCAGAACATCGCCTTCCCCCTGACACTGGCCAAGATGAAGAAGGAAGAGATCGCGCAGAAGGTGGAAGAGACTGCGAAAATCCTTGACCTGAGCGACTTTCTCGATCGCAAGCCCGCCCAGTTGTCCGGCGGTCAGCGCCAACGGGTGGCGATGGGGCGCGCCATCGTGCGCGATCCCAAGGCGTTCCTGATGGACGAGCCGCTGTCGAACCTGGATGCCAAGCTGCGCGTGCAAATGCGCTCGGAGATCGCCCGGCTGCAGACCAGGTTGGGCACCACCACCGTTTACGTCACGCACGACCAGACCGAGGCCATGACACTGGGCGACCGGGTGGTGGTGCTTCTGGCCGGCGTGGCCCAGCAGATCGGCACGCCGGAGGAGCTATACAACAGCCCGGCCAATTTGTTCGTCGCGGGGTTCATCGGCTCACCGGCGATGAACTTCTTCCCCGCCACCCTGACCGATGTCGGTGTCCGTCTGTCGTTCGGTGAAGTCACCCTCACCCAGGAGGTTCACGACTTGCTGGCGCAGCACCCGAAGCCCGACAACGTGATTGTGGGCGTCCGGCCGGAGCATCTCGAGGACGCCGCGCTGATCGACACCTACGCCCGGATCCGCGCACTGACGTTCCAGGTGAAGGTCGATTTCGTCGAATCCTTGGGTGCCGACAAGTACGTTCATTTCAAAACCGAAGGCACGGGCGCACAGGCCGCCCAGCTCGCCGAACTGGCCGCCGACTCGGGGGTCGGTGAAAACGAGTTCGTCGCACGGGTTTCCACCGAGTCGAAGGTGACGCCCGGTCAGACCTTGGAGCTGGCCTTCGACACCTCCAAGATCGCCATCTTCGATGCCGACAGCGGGATGAACCTGACGGTCGAGCCCGCCGGCCCGCAGGAGCCGCCCGCGCCATCACAGCCTGCGCCGCAGAGCGAGCAGACGCCGAGCGAGCAGACACCGTCACCCGCCGAGCAGTCGCAGACGCCGCCGCCCGAGTGATCGACGTCCTGGCGGAGGTCCGCGCGCACCTGCGCGAGCACTTCGCCCGGGGTGGGATCACCGCGGAGCCCGACGAGGCCAGCGTGACGTTCCTGGGCACCGAACGCATCGACGTGCTGCGCTTCGGACCTGATGACGACGGTGTCAGTCACTATGTGTCGCTTGGCTGTTCGCGCCATCCGATGTTCGAGCCAACGGAGATGGTGACCGACGCGCTGCACGGCCCGCGCGCCGAGGTCGTCGTCGCATTGCGCGGCCCGTCGCCCGCGGGCCTCGCCCGCTCCCTGGCCATCCTGGCCGCTGCGCCCGCCGTCGAAGGCCTGATACTGGAACCGGACGCGCTGATCGATCTCGAGACACCGCTGTGGGACTTGCCGTCTGTCCCGGGGGGCGCGCCGTTCACCGCGTTCTTATTGGGCGACAGCGACATTGACGACGTCCCGTTGACCGCACCGCTGCCACCTGTGATAGTGCTGTCGGCCACCCCGATCACCGCGACCGAGGCGGCGTGGGTGCGGCTCAAGGGTGCCGACGCGATGCGCGACGCATGGCAGCAGGACGGGGTCGACGTGCTCGATCCGTCGCGTCGGGCGGCATCACCCAACTAATACCGCGAAACTGCAGACAGATCGACATTTGGCTCAGATTCGCGGTCTGCCCGCAGTTTCGCGGCGAAGTCGACTCAGAGCCAGTGGTTGTGCCGGAACGTCCGATACAGCAACGTGCAGACGATCGCCATCAGGAGGAGCACAGCCGGATAGCCCCATACCCAATGCAATTCGGGCATGTGGTCGAAGTTCATCCCGTAGATGCCTGCCAATGCGGTCGGCACCGCGGCGATGGCCACCCACGCCGAGATCTTGCGCATGTCGACGTTCTGCTGCATCGCCACCTTGCCCAGCGCGGCCTGCACCAGTGAGCTGAGCATGTCGTCGTAACTGGCGATCCGGTCGGAGGACTGAATGTTGTGGTCGAGGACGTCGCGCATGTAGCGCCGCACCTCGACCGAAATCAGGTCGTTGTGGTCGGTGCCCATCCGCTGCAAGGCCAGCGTCAGCGGTGCTACCGCGCGGCGCAGTTCAACGACTTCGCGCTTGAGCAGGTAGATGCATTCGATGTTGGTATGGGTCCGAGGCGAGAAGATGTCCTCTTCCATCGCGTCGATGTCGGTCTCGATCAGGTCGGTGACATCGAGGTAGCTGTCCACGACATGGTCGGCGATCGCGTGCATGATCGCGTACGGACCGAGCTTGAGGGTCGCGGGGGAGGCGTCGAGCTGTTTGCGCACCCCGGCCAGACCGCCGTGCTCGCCGTGGCGAACCGTGACCACGAAGTCGGGTCCGACGAAGACCATGATCTCGCCGGTCTCCACGATCTCGCGCGCGTTGATCATCGATTCGTGCTCGACGTACTTCACGGTCTTGAGCACCAGGAACAACGTCTTGTCGTAGCGCTCCAGCTTGGGCCGCTGATGGGCGTGCACCGCGTCCTCGACGGCCAGCTCGTGCAGGCAGAACACGTCGGCCACCGCTTGCATCTGGTGCTCGTCGGGTTCGTGCAGGCCGATCCAGACGAATGCTTCCTTGCCTTCGCTTTCGAGTTCGCGGACCCTGTTCAGCGCTGCGGCATGGGTGTATTTGCCGGGCGCTCGCTGTCCTTCGACATAGACGGCGCAGTCGACCATGGCCCGCGCCACGGGCACGTGAATGGATTTCGCGTCCGGGTGGCCGGGCTTGGCCCGTGCGACGGGCCGGAGTGATGGTGGCAATGCGCGAAACGATGGCATCGGGTCACTCTCCCCGGGAAAAGAACAGCTGCGCAGGTCTGATCGAGCGTCGACTAATGCTACGCGTGCTCCTGTCCCCGCCACCGTGCGTGAGCAGGTTCGTACCGGAGATTCACAGCCGATGCACGTGCGCTAGTTTCGTCCCGGACCTACTCGACGCCCAAGGAGCATCTGACGTGAGCACAACTCCCCTCAAGGTCGCCGTCACCGGTGCCGCCGGCCAGATCGGCTACAGCCTGTTGTTCCGCCTGGCGAGCGGATCGCTGCTCGGCCCCGATCGTCCGATCGAACTGCGTCTGCTCGAGATAGAGCCCGCCCTGAAGGCGCTCGAGGGTGTCGTGATGGAGCTCGACGACTGCGCGTTCCCGCTGCTGGCCGGCGTCGAGATCGGCGCGGACGCGAACAAGATCTTCAACGGCGTCAATCTGGCCCTGCTGGTCGGTGCTCGTCCGCGCGGGCCCGGCATGGAGCGCGGTGACCTGCTCGAGGCCAACGGCGCGATCTTCACGGCTCAGGGCAAGGCGCTCAACGAGGTCGCCGCCGACGACGTCCGGATCGGTGTGACCGGCAACCCGGCGAACACCAACGCGCTGATCGCGATGAGCAACGCACCCGATATCCCCAACGAGCGGTTCTCCGCGCTTACCCGCCTCGACCACAACCGGGCGATCTCGCAGCTGGCCAAGAAGACCGGCGCCGCTGTCACCGACATCAAGAAGATCACGATCTGGGGCAACCACTCCGCCACCCAGTACCCCGACATCTTCCATGCGGAGGTCGGCGGGAAAAATGCCGCCGAGGTCGTCAACGATCAGGCCTGGATCGAGAACGACTTCATCCCGACGGTCGCCAAGCGCGGCGCGGCGATCATCGACGCCCGCGGGGCCTCGTCGGCCGCGTCGGCCGCGTCGGCGACGACCGACGCCGCCCGCGACTGGCTGCTCGGTTCGCCCGACGGCGACTGGGTTTCGATGGCGGTCCTCTCCGACGGCAGCTACGGCGTGCCGGAGGGCCTGATCTCCTCGTTCCCGGTGACCACCAAGGACGGCAACTGGACGATCGTGCAGGGGCTGGAGATCGACGAGTTCTCCCGCGGCCGGATCGACAAGTCGACCGCCGAGCTCGCCGACGAGCGCAAGGCCGTCACGGAGCTCGGCCTGATCTGAAGCGATTAGGTTACCTACCAGTTCGTCATTACCCTGAGGGCCGTGTCCGATCAGCCAGAGAATCTGCAGGTCGTGATTGCTGACGAGGAGATCTTCGAGGCCCACGTAGGCGGGAAGCTCTCCGTCGAGCTGAACGCCCCGCTGGACACCCAGCGCGCGCTGTCGATCGCCTACACCCCTGGCGTGGCGCAGGTCAGTCGGGCGATCGCCGCCGATCACAGCCTGGCCGCCCGCTATACATGGGCCAACAGGATGGTGGCCGTGGTCAGCGACGGCAGCGCGGTACTAGGCCTCGGCGACATCGGACCGGCGGCGGCGCTGCCCGTGATGGAGGGCAAGTGCGCGCTCTTCAAGGCGTTCGGCGGTCTTGACTCGATCCCGATCATGCTTGACACCAACGATCCCGACGAGATCGTCGAAACTCTGGTGCGGCTGCGTCCGTCGTTCGGGGCGGTGAATCTCGAGGACATCTCCGCGCCGCGCTGCTTCGAGATCGAGCAGCGCGTCATCGAAGCACTGGACTGCCCGGTGATGCACGACGATCAGCACGGCACCGCGATCGTCGTGCTGGCCGCGCTGATGGGCGCCACCAAGGTGCTCGGCCGCGACATGTCTTCGTTGCGTATAGCGGTATCCGGCGTCGGTGCAGCAGGGGTGGCATGCACCAATATCCTTCTGGCGGCGGGTGTTTCGGATATCACGGTGGTGGACACCCGCGGCATCCTTCATCCCGGCCGCGACGGGTTGACGTCGGTGAAGGCGGAGCTGGCGCAGCGCACCAACCCCGACGGCCTCACCGGCGGCATGGCGGAGGCGCTCAAGGGCGCCGATATGTTCCTCGGCGTCTCGGGGGGTGTGGTGCCCGAGGAACTGGTCGCGACGATGGCGCCCGACGGCATCGTGTTCGCCCTGTCGAACCCCGACCCGGAGATTCACCCCGACGTCGCCGCGAAGTACGCGTCGGTGGTCGCGACGGGCCGCAGTGACTTCCCGAACCAGATCAACAATGTGCTCGCGTT
>JAJKIB010000501.1 GCA_021154745.1 Mycobacterium sp. | reverse complement strand
GGTGAGCAGGCTGCCGTCAAACGTCCGCGTAACAAGAACGGCAAGGAAGAAGAACGCAAGGATTCCGAGCGCCAGCAGGGTGATCACCACGGTGAAGCGCATGGTGATCTCGATGCCCATGATGTTGATCCCGACGAAGACGATGTAGAAGATCGCCGCCCACAACACCGGGCTGTTCCACCACCCGTCGGCTCCGGCAAGGTCGACAACGATGTCGTGGGAGAGGAATCCCATCGCGCTCACGACAACCGCCGGGGTGATGACGTATTCCATGTTCTCCGCCAGGCCGGTGATGAAGCCGCCCCACGGGCCCATCGCAGAGCGGGAGAACGAGTACGCGCCGCCGGTGTGGGGAAGGGCCGGCGACATCTCGGCGATGCTGTAGCACAGGCCGTAGTACATGATCGTGATGACGATGCCTGCGATCAGCAGACCGCCGAATCCCCCGGCGTCCAGGCCGATGTTCCAGCCGTAGAAATCTCCCGAGATGACCGCGCCGACACCGAGCGCCCAGAGCGACCAGAAGGCGGCGTGACGGCGCAGCTTGCGCTTTTCGAAATAACCGTGTTCCGCGTCCCGATAGGTGACCGATCCGACTGCCCGCTTGTTCTCCGCCATGGCGCCCTCCTTGGCTATTTGGCGCAAGTTGTCAGACAACTTGGACAATAATGAGGGCGAATGCGCACGTCAATATCGGAACGGAGACAGTTCGGAAACACCCGAAACGCCAGCTAGCGGCCCCGCGGCGCAGCCCGCGGGGAAGGTTTACGAGTCGTCATTCCCAAAGGTAGGACACCAGACCAATAGCGGCCTATTGTCCGTAGGGAATCTGCGCTGTCCGAATCCCGAAGGAGAACCGTCGTGCCAGAGGGCCACGAGCATTTGAATGAAGACGAGCAACATCTCGCCAAGCTCGGCTACGTGCAGGAGTTGCAGCGGTCCTGGTCGGGCTTCTCCAACTTCGCCATCTCGTTCTCGATCATCTCGATCCTGGCGGGCTGCTTCACCTCGTTCGGCCTTGGCTGGAACAACGGCGGCCCCGCGGCGATCGCCTGGGGCTGGCCGCTGGTCTCGGTCTTCATCCTGATCATCGGCCTATGCATGTCGGAGCTGGTCTCTGCGTTCCCGACATCGGGCGGAATCTATTGGTGGGCAAGTAAACTCGGGGGTGTCAAGGCCGGGTTCTACACCGGCTGGCTGAACCTGATCGGGCTGATCGCAATCCTGGCGTCGGTCGCCTACGGCTGCGCGACGTTCCTGGACCTGACGCTGGGCACGTTCAGCGAGACCTGGCTCAACGGCTACAGCCTGACGCGGACCTTCGTGATGTTCGTCGTCATTCTGGCGATCTCAGCACTCATCAACATCTTTTCGTCCCACCTGCTGGCGATCATCAACAATGTGTCGGTGTGGTGGCATGTGGCCGGCGCGGCGGCCGTGATCGTGATCCTGTGGGCCATCCCCGACCAGCACGCCAGCTTCGGCGAGGTGTTCGCCAAGACGATCAACAACAGCGGCATGTTCGGCGGCTCCTCGTCCGGCTGGGGTTTCCTGCTGTTCGTGCTGCCGATCGCGGCGATCCTGACCCAGTACACGATCACCGGCTACGACGCGTCGGCGCACCTGTCCGAGGAGACCATGAGCGCGGCCGGCGCGGCCGCCAAGGGCATCTGGCAGTCGATCTTCTATTCGGCGATCGGCGGCTGGATCCTGTTGCTGTCCTTCCTGTTCGCGGTGCAGAACTCCGACGACGTCTCGGCGGGCGGCGGCGCGGTGGTGACGATCTTCAACCAGGCGATGGGTTCCAAGTGGGTAGCCCTCGTTCTGTTCATCTCGACTGCGGGCCAGTTCTTCTGCACCACGGCGTGCCAAACGAGCGCCTCGCGCATGCTGTTCGCGTTCAGCCGCGACCGCGCGGTGCCCGGTCACCAGTTGTGGTCAAAGTTGAGCGAGAAGAGAGTGCCGGCCAACGGCGTCATCGTGACAGCGGTGATCGCGGCGATCATCACGCTGCCCGCGCTGGTCGAGGTCGACATCAACGGCGCACCTGTACCGATTGCATTCTTCGCGGTCGTCTCGATCGGCGTGGTCGGTCTGTACCTGTGCTTCGCGGTACCCATCTATTACCGGTGGAAAGCCGGCGACTCCTTCGAGGTGGGCAGCTGGAATCTGAAGGGCCACCACAAGTGGATGGCCCCGGTCGCCATCATCGAGATCATTATCACGTCGGCCGTCGCGATGTTCCCGACGTCGTCGGGCGGTGTGCCGTGGGGTGACAGCTTCGAGTGGAAGTTCGTCAACTACACCCCGCTGCTGGTCGGCGGCGTGTTGCTGCTGCTATGGATCTACTGGCACGCGTCGGTGAAGAACTGGTTCACCGGGCCGATCAAGCAGGTCGACGAAACGGGCGAACAGCTGGAAGGCGTCTCTTAGCCGACCGCCGAAAGGGTTTCGCGGGACCCGTCAGCGGGTAGGGTCGGGTGAGTGTGCGGAGCCACCGGCGAGGTGCGCCTCGACGGCCAAACGCCTGACGTTGGGGCGGTCTCGGCGATGGCTGAGGCGATGGCACCCCGCGGCCCCGACGGGGCGGGTGTGTGGTCACAGGGCCGGGTCGCGCTCGGCCACCGTCGCCTGAAAATCATCGATCTGACGGAAGCGGGCGGCCAGCCCATGGTCGATTCGGACCTGGGTCTGGCCGTGTGCTGGAACGGCTGCATCTACAACTACAAGCAGCTGCGCCGCGAGCTCACTGAGCATGGCTACCGGTTCTTCTCCCACAGCGACACCGAGGTACTGCTCAAGGCGTACCACCACTGGGGTGACCGGTTCGTCGACCGGCTCTTCGGCATGTTCGCGTTCGCGATCGTCGAGCGCGACAGCGGGCGGGTGCTGCTGGGCCGTGACCGACTGGGCATCAAGCCGCTGTATCTGACCGAGAACGCCTCGCGCATCCGGTTCGCGTCGTCGCTGCCGGCGTTGCTGGCCGGCGGTGGCGTCGACACCCGGATCGATCCGCAGGCGTTACATCACTACCTGACGTTCCATTCCGTCGTCCCGCCGCCGCTGACCATCCTGCGTGGGGTGACGAAGCTGCCGCCGGCATCGCTCATGGCGATCGAACCCGACGGCCGTCGCACGATCACCACGTACTGGACACCCGACTTCAGCCGGCGCTACGACCGGGCTGACTGGTCCGAAAAGGATTGGGAAGACGCGGTTCTCGAATCACTGCGCGTCGCGGTGGACCGCCGGCTGGTGGCGGACGTGCCGGTCGGCTGCCTGCTGTCGGGTGGCGTCGACTCCAGCCTCATCGTAGGACTGCTCGCCGAGGCCGGCCAGCACGGGTTGGCGACATTCTCGATCGGCTTCGAGTCGGTCGGCGGCGTCAAAGGCGACGAGTTCCGCTATTCCGACA
Source organism: Mycobacterium sp. (assembly GCA_021154745.1). GTDB lineage: Bacteria > Actinomycetota > Actinomycetes > Mycobacteriales > Mycobacteriaceae > Mycobacterium. The sequence goes on along the minus strand of JAJKIB010000501.1, from coordinate 5,724 downwards.
TCATCGCCGAGCGCTTCGCAACCGATCACCACCAGATCCGCATCGGCAGCGACCGGATGCTGCCCGCGCTCGACGGCGCGATCGGCGCCATGAGCGAACCGATGGTCAGCCACGACTGCGTCGCCTTCTACCTGCTCAGCCAGGAAGTGGCCAAACACGTCAAGGTCGTGCAGTCCGGTCAGGGCGCCGACGAGGTGTTCGCCGGGTACCACTGGTATCCCCCAATGGGTGAGCCCGACGCCGCGTCGCTCGAGGGTTCGGTGGCCAGCTACCGCAGGGCTTTCTTCGACCGGGACAGCATGGGCGTCGCCGGGCTGGTCACGCCGTCCTATGTCGCTGACGGGGACCCCAGCGGGCAGTTCATCACCGAACACTTCGCCCGTGCCGGCGCCGCGACAGGCGTCGACCGCGCGCTGCGGCTCGACACGACCGTGATGCTGGTGGACGACCCGGTCAAGCGCGTCGACAACATGACGATGGCGTGGGGGCTGGAGGGCCGCGTGCCGTTCCTCGACCATGAGCTGGTCGAGTTGGCCGCCACGTGCCCGCCCGAGCTCAAGACCGCGCATCAGGGAAAGGGCGTGCTCAAGCAGGCTGCCCGCAAGGTGATTCCCGCCGATGTCATCGACCGCCCAAAGGGCTACTTCCCGGTCCCGGCGCTGACCCATCTGGAAGGCCCATATCTGGACCTCGTGCGTGACGCGCTGTACGCGCCGGTCGCCAAGGAGCGTGGCCTGTTCCGGCCGGAGGCCGTCGACGAGCTGCTGGCCGACCCCAACGGCCGGCTCACCCCGCTGCGCGGCAATGAGCTCTGGCAGATCGCCCTGCTGGAACTGTGGCTGCAGCGGCACGGCATCACAGGAGCGGCGGCATGACCGCTACAGAACCCGACCAGGATCACTCCGAAGCCATCACGCTCGGCCTGCACGATGCGTCGCCGCAACACATGGTCGACGCCATGGCCGACGACGTGGTACTCGAACTCGGTTGGGGCCGACTGATTTTCGGCCAGACCTTCGCCGACCCGGAGAAACTCGCGGAGGTGCTGCGCCACGAGGGGCGGGGCCGGCGCGACATCTGCATGTATGCCCGTGAACCGCAGGTCCTTGTTGCCCTGGCGCCTGCTGAACTGTTCATCGACCCCAGCCACACCTACCGGCTGAGGTTCTCCGACGACGACCCGGACCTGTCCCCGACCGGTTTCACGGTGCGCACGCTGCAAGGCCCTGAGGACGCCGATGCGATGAACCTGGAGTACGTGCGGTGCGGGATGGTGTCCGCCCCCGTCGACGTCATCTGGGACAACCATCTGCACCGCGATTCGGTCGACTATCTCGTCGCGGTCCGTGACGATGACGGCACCGTGGTCGGCACCGTGACCGGGGTCGACCACAAACGGTTGTTCTCCGACCCTGAGGATGGGTCGAGCCTGTGGACCCTGGCCGTCGACCCGATGTCGAGCCTGCCCGGCGTCGGCGCGGCCTTGACGCGCGCGCTCGCCGCCATCTACCGGGACCGCGGACGGGCCTATATGGATCTGTCGGTCGCCCACGACAACGCCGCCGCGATCGGCCTGTACGAGAAGCTGGGCTTCGCGCGCGTGCCGGTGATGGCGGTCAAGCGCAAGAATGCGATCAACGAACCGCTGTTCACACATCCGCCGGAGACCGTCGACGACCTCAATCCGTACGCGCGGATCATCGCCGACGAAGCCATGCGCCGCGGCATCTGGGTGGAGGTGCTCGACGCCGGGTCCGGCGAGATGCGGCTGTCGCACGGCGGGCGCAGCGTTGTCACCCGAGAGGCGTTGTCGGAGTACACATCCGCGGTCGCCATGAGCCGGTGCGATGACAAGCGATTGACCCGTCGCATCGTCGCGGAGGCGGGAATCGTGGTTCCCAAGGGACGGGTGGCCACGTTCGACGAGGAGGACTACGCATTCCTCGACGAGGTGGGCGATGTCGTGGTCAAGCCCACCCGCGGCGAGCAGGGTAAGGGCATCACGGTCGGCGTCGACAATCCCGACGAACTCGATGCGGCGCTGGCCCGGGCACGCGAGCAACATCCCGATGTCCTCATCGAGCAGCGCGCGGCGGGCGACGACCTGCGCCTGGTCGTGATCGACCACAAGGTGGTGGCCGCGGCGTTACGGAGGCCCGCGGAAATCGTCGGCACCGGCCATCACACCGTGCGCGAGCTGATCGACGCCCAGAGTCGGCGCCGCGCGGCAGCGACCGGCGGCGAATCGCGGATTCCCGTCGACGAAGTCACCGAGGCAACCGTGCGGGAGGCCGGCTGGTCGTTCGACGACGTGCTGCCGGAAGGTGTGCGCCTCCGGGTTCGTCGGACTGCGAACCTGCACCAGGGCGGCACCATCCATGACGTCACCGCGCAGGTGAATCCGGAATTGTGCTTGGTGGCGGTGACGGCAGCCGACGCCATCGGCATCCCGGTGACGGGTATCGACCTTCTGGTGCCGGACGTCACCGAGACCGATTACGTGTTCATCGAGGCCAACGAGCGCCCCGGTCTGGCAAACCACGAGCCTCAGCCCACCGCGCAGGCGTTCGTCGACTTCCTGTTCCCGGGGAGTCCGGGCCTCCCCCAGGCGTGGACACCGGAGGAGCCGCCGACGGCCTAGCCTTGCCAACACGCAGGAATCAACACTGAAGCTCTCACGCGAAACAGGCGTAACCGCAAGTGTATTCATCCCGGATTGCCCTACGGCCAAGCGCGTCGCCTACTGCCATCGCGCCGGTTATCCACAACAAGCGACGTGCCGAAAAGTCTGAGTCAGCCGGCCTAGGTCCCTACCAGCTGCTGGTGCGCAACACGATCTCGGCGGCCAACTGCGCGGTGGACTCCTGGGCGTTGCGCCTGCCGAGCAGGTCGACCAGCCGGAAGTCGCCGTAGACGTAGCGCTGGCTGGCCTTGGCGACCGCCCGTGCGGCGGGCGTGCTGACCAGCGCGGTGGTGTTCATCTCCACCGGCGGGCAGTGCTCGTCGCGGATCACCCCGGTGAGGTCGGCCACGCGCGGATGGCCGCGGTCGATCACCACCAGCCCGATGAACCGGTCCAGTCGGGTCGCGGCCAGCTCCCACGCCAGTTCGCCGCCGATGCGGTCGCCCACTAGCAGCGCCCACTTCACATCGAGCGCGTCGAGGATGCCGACCACCGATTTGGCGGTCAGCCGCGGATCGGGGCCGATCACGATGGTCCGCAGCGACGCGGTGTGCAGCCGCTGACACACCGCGTCATACGCGGCCGCGGCATGATGCGCCGCACCGAGCACCACCACGACGGAGCCCTTGTCCGGGCCCGCCACGTCGACCGGCACTCCGAAGCCGTCGACGGTCACCATGGTGGAAGGCATTTGGTCACGCTACAGTGACAAGCCCTGTTGGCGGGCGGATTTTCATGGTCTTGACCCCTCCATCAGGCCTTACTGCGCTCGGACGGCCTGCTTGGCCGCGATGTCCAGAAACGTCTGCGGCAGCGCCGCTTTGACGGTGATGGACGGGTTCGGTGTTGGGAACGCGATGCCGAATACCGCCATGCTGCCGATGTTCTCGAATGTGAAATACGCGCTGCTCGTTTCCTTGCCCAGTCGCATCGTCTGCTGGTACACCAGCGCGTCGGAGCGCGCTGTCTGCAGTCGCGTGGTGGTCATCGGAATGCCGGGCGTCGAGGGGTCGAAGAACGTCTGGAAATGCGCGCACCGGTCGGCGGTGGCGGCCAGCCGGTCGAGGTCCAGCGGCCACGTCAACACCGTCATCACGATCCGTGCGCCGTCGTAAGCCACGACATACTCCGCCGCGCTGCCGGCGCCGCGCTCGGCCGAGTCGGCGATGGCGCGGGTCAGCCCGTCGGAGCAGCCTTCCGGGTTGGACAGCATGGCCGGCGGACCACCCGCGCCGTCGCGTTGGCCGGGTGTCCTGGTGATGCGGTCGTATTGCACGCCCGGCGGGAAGTCCGCCGCGGTCAGCACCGCCCGCTCGAGCCTGGCGCCCGGCCAGGTCGCGGTGCCGGAGATCGCGTGGGAGCAGCCGGTGAGTGCGACGAGAACAGCGGTCAGGGCGGCCGCTGCCAGGTGCCGACCGATCATGATTTCAGGCTACTCAGCCGAGGCGGTGCCGTCCGTCGGCGTAAGGCGTCGGGCGGGGCAGACCTAGCGACACGTATAACCGCCATCAATGGGCAGCGTCACCCCGGTGATCATGGAGGCGTCATCGCTGAGCAGGAAGCAGATCGGAGCGGCGATCTCGTCCTCGGTGGCCCACCGACCCAGGGGCATCTGCTCGAGGAACGGCGGACCGACATCGGGCCGTCCCCAGTAGTAGGCGGACATATCGGTCATGACCACGGTCGGGTTGACGCTGTTGACGCGGATGTTGTGTCTGCCCAGTTCCAGCGCGGCCACGCGGGTGATGTTGTCCAGTGCCGCCTTGGACGATCCATAGGAAATGTGTCCTGACAATGCCACGAGGCTTGCTTGACTGGACACGTTCACGATCGATCCGCCCACCCCGCGCGCGATCATCACGGGTGTCGCGTGCTTGATGACCAGCAGGCTTCCTCGCGCGTTGACGCTGATTACCTTGTCGAACACCGCAATATCCGTGTCTTGGGGCGTCGCGATCTCCCCGCCGAAACCGCCGCAGTTCACCACACCCCACAGGTCCAGGCCCGAGACGGCGGCACGAATCTCGTCTTCCGAAGTGAGATCGAACGGAACCGGCTGAGCACCTGTCTCAGCGCCGAGCTTGGTCAACTGCTTCCAGTCCCGCCCGCCTGCATAGACTGTCGCGCCTTGACTGACGAGCCGGCGCACGGTCGCCACCCCGATGCCACCACTCGCGCCCGTTACCAGCACTCCGCGACCGGTGAAATCAGCCATGACGCCAATCATCACACATTCCATGTCACCGGTGTCATATCCTGCCTTCTCGTGAGCGCGAACGACACAGTGAGCCTCAGGGTCGACGGGCTGTTACTCGACTGCGACGGTGTCCTGGTCGACTCGCACAGCGCGGCGGCCGTTGCCTGGAACCTGTGGGCGAAGCGCTGGGCGCCGGGTTTCGACTTCCACCGCGATGTCGAGCACGGCAGACGAATCGCCGACCTTGTCGCCGAATTGATAAGCACACCAAGTGATGTCACCGCAGCAGCCGCTGACCTGACGCAGCAGGAGCTGGACCACGCCACCGACGTGGTAGCGATACCAGGCGCACGCCGACTTCTCGACTCCAGCCCTCAGGGCAGCTGGGCGGTCGTAACGTCCGGCGGCCGCGCCATTGCCACCGCACGCATGGCGTCGGCCGACCTGGTCCCTGCAGACGTACTGGTGACCGGCGAAGATGTCGAACACGGGAAACCCTTCCCCGACCCCTACCTGCTGGCCGCGCAGCGCCTGGGGGTGCCTCCTCAACGTTGCGCGGTGTTCGAGGACGCGCCCGCCGGAATCGCGGCCGCGCGTGCTGCCGGCGTCGAGACCATCATCGGGGTCGGCACCATCGCGGCCACAGCCCGTGTCACTGTGGCCGTTGCGGATCTGCGCGGTGTGCGCTTCGACGGACACCATTTGCGCATCGACTCCAGCGCGATTCTGCCGCCTGGCACCGAGTAAGGTTTACCGTCATCGTTCAGGAGGTGCTCATGCGTGTACCCGAACGGATGCGCCGCGTTGTGGTCTCGCCCAGCTCCATCGATGTCGTCGAATCTCC
>JAJKIB010000500.1 GCA_021154745.1 Mycobacterium sp. | reverse complement strand
GTCAAACGCGGCGAAGTCGTCAAGGCCGTCGTGGTGCGCACTGTCAAGGAGCGCCGCCGCGCCGACGGCAGCTACATCAAGTTCGACGAGAACGCCGCCGTCATCATCAAGCCCGACAACGATCCGCGTGGCACGCGCATCTTCGGCCCGGTCGGCCGTGAGCTGCGCGAGAAGCGCTTCATGAAGATCGTCTCGCTCGCTCCGGAGGTGTTGTAGATGAACGTCCACAAGGGCGACACGGTGCTCGTTATCTCCGGTAAGGACAAGGGCGCCAAGGGCAAGGTTCTGGTGGCCTTCCCGGACCGGAACAAGGTGCTTGTCGAAGGTGTGAACCGGATCAAGAAGCACACTCCCGTTTCCCGCACCGAGCGTGGTGCGGCGTCCGGCGGCATCGTCACTCAAGAGGCGCCGATCCACGTCAGCAACGTGATGCTGCTCGACTCCGAAGGCCAGCCGACCCGCGTGGCGTTCCGCGTCGACGACGAGACCGGCAAGAAGGTCCGCGTCGCCAAGACCAATGGCAAGGACATCTAGACGATGACTACTAGTGAAAGCAGCGTGAAAAGCCTGCCGCGCCTCAAGCAGCGATACCGCGAGGAGATCCGCGACGCGCTGTTCAAAGAGTTCGGCTACGCCAACGTCATGCAGATTCCGGGCGTGGTGAAGGTCGTCGTGAACATGGGCGTCGGCGACGCCGCCCGCGACGCCAAGCTGATCAACGGTGCGGTCAACGACCTGTCGCTGATCACCGGCCAGAAGCCCGAGGTCCGTAAGGCCCGCAAGTCGATCGCGCAGTTCAAGCTGCGCGAGGGCATGCCGATCGGCGCGCGCGTCACGCTGCGCGGCGACCGGATGTGGGAGTTCCTCGACCGGCTGATCTCGATCGCGCTGCCGCGTATCCGCGACTTCCGCGGCTTGTCGCCCAAGCAATTCGACGGCACCGGCAATTACACCTTCGGGCTGACCGAGCAGTCGGTGTTCCACGAGATCGACGTGGACTCCATCGACCGGCCCCGTGGCATGGACATCACAGTCGTCACCTCGGCGACGAACGACGACGAAGGACGAGCGCTGTTGCGGGCCCTCGGCTTCCCCTTCAAGGAGAACTGAACAGATGGCAAAGAAGGCACTGGTCAACAAGGCCAATAAGAAGCCCAAGTTCAAGGTGCGCGGCTATACCCGCTGCCAGAGGTGCGGCCGCCCGCACGCGGTATTCCGCAAGTTCGGGCTCTGCCGCATCTGCCTGCGCGAGATGGCGCACGCGGGTGAGCTGCCCGGCGTCCAGAAGTCCAGCTGGTAACAGCACACATCCATCAAACAAAAGGTTGCGGTAGGCCTCCCCAAGAATTGGGCACAGTGGGAACCGCCGCGAGGAAGGTGAACCGGCTGTCATGACTATGACGGACCCGATCGCAGACTTCTTGACACGTCTGCGCAACGCCAATTCGGCGTACCACGACGAGGTGGCCCTGCCGCACTCGAAGATCAAGGCCAACATCGCCGAGATCCTCAAGTCCGAGGGATACATCTCCGACTACCACACCGAGGATGCCCGGGTGGGCAAGTCTCTGGTCGTGCAACTGAAGTACGGCCCGAGCCGGGAACGCAGCATCGCAGGCTTGCGACGAGTGTCCAAGCCCGGCCTGCGGGTGTACGCGAAATCGACCAACCTGCCCCGGGTTCTTGGTGGCCTCGGCGTGGCGATCATCTCCACGTCGTCGGGTCTGCTCACCGACCGTCAGGCGGCACGACAGGGCGTGGGCGGCGAAGTCCTCGCCTACGTGTGGTGAGGGAGAGCTAGCTATGTCGCGTATTGGAAAGAATCCGGTCGTCGTTCCCGCAGGGGTCGACGTGACCATCGAAGGCCAGAACGTGTCGGTCAAGGGTCCGAAGGGCACGCTGGAGCTGGCCGTCGCCGAGCCGATCTCGGTGTCGCGCAACGACGACGGCGCCATCGTGGTGACCCGCCCCGACGACGAGCGGCGCAACCGCTCGCTGCACGGGCTGTCGCGCACGCTGGTGGCCAACCTGGTCACCGGCGTGACCGAGGGTTACACCACCAAGATGGAGATCTTCGGCGTCGGCTACCGCGTGCAGCTCAAGGGCAACACCCTCGAGTTCGCGCTTGGCTACAGCCATCCCGTGGTCGTGCAGGCCCCTGAGGGCATCACGTTCGCGGTCGAGACGCCCACCAAGTTCTCGGTCTCGGGAATCGACAAGCAGAAAGTCGGCCAGATCTCGGCGAACATCCGCCGCCTGCGTCGCCCGGATCCCTATAAGGGCAAGGGCGTTCGCTACGAAGGCGAGCAGATCCGCCGCAAGGTCGGAAAGACAGGTAAGTAGACATGGCTGCAAAGACTGAGTCGGCGACGCGTAAGTCCGTGGGACAGCACGTGTCCGAGGCTAGGCGGGTGTCGCGGCTGCATCGTCACGCCCGGCTGCGCAAGAAGGTCTCCGGCACCGCCGAGCGGCCCCGCTTAGTGATCAACCGTTCATCGAGGCACATTCACGTGCAGCTGGTGAACGACCTCGACGGCACCACACTGGCCGCCGCGTCGTCGATCGAGGCCGATGTGCGCGCGGTCGAGGGCGACAAGAAGGCCCACAGCGTGCGGGTCGGACAGCTCATCGCCGAGCGCGCCAAGGCCGCCGGCATCGACGAGGTCGTGTTCGACCGCGGTGGTTACACCTACGGCGGACGCATCGCGGCGCTGGCCGACGCGGCGCGCGAGGGCGGGCTGAAGTTCTAATGACTTACAACGGAAGGACTGCATGATGGCCGAGCAGGCAGCGCAAGGCGCCGGCGGCCCAGGTACCGCGGACGGCCGACCCCAGCGGGGCGACCGCGATGGCCGGGGTCGTCGTGACGACCGCGGTGGCCGCGGCGGCCGCGACAGCGGCGAGAAGAGCAACTACCTGGAACGCGTCGTCGCGATCAACCGCGTGTCCAAGGTCGTCAAGGGCGGCCGGCGGTTCAGCTTCACCGCGCTGGTGATCGTCGGCGACGGCAAGGGGATGGTGGGTGTCGGCTACGGCAAGGCCAAGGAAGTTCCCGCCGCGATCGCCAAGGGTGTCGAGGAGGCTCGCAAGGGCTTTTTCCGGGTTCCGCTGATCGGCGGCACCATCGTTCACCCGGTTCAGGGTGAGGCCGCCGCGGGTGTGGTGATGCTGCGTCCGGCCAGCCCCGGTACCGGTGTGATCGCCGGCGGCGCCGCCCGTGCGGTGTTGGAATGCGCTGGCGTGCACGACATCCTGGCCAAGTCGCTGGGTAGCGACAACGCGATCAACGTGGTGCACGCCACGGTTGCCGCGCTGAAGATGATCCAGCGCCCGGAGGAGGTCGCGGCCCGCCGCGGCCTGCCGCTCGAAGACGTCGCGCCGCCGAGCATGCTGCGGCAGCGGCGGGAGGCCGAGGCGCTGGCCGCGTCGGCTGCGCGTGAAGGAACGGCGTAAACCATGGCATCGGAAAAGACACTGAAGATCACCCAGGTGCGCAGCACCATCGGTGCGCGCTGGAAGCAGCGTGAAAGCCTGCGGACGTTGGGGCTGCGGAAGATCCGTCAGTCCGTGGTCCGTGAGGACAACGCGCAGACGCGCGGCCTGATCAAGGCCGTGCATCACCTCATAGAGGTTGAGGAGGTCGCGACCAAATGACGATCAAACTCCATGACCTGAGGCCGGCCCCGGGCTCGAAGACCGCGAAGACCCGCGTGGGTCGCGGCGAGGGCTCCAAGGGCAAGACCGCCGGTCGCGGTACGAAGGGCACCAAGGCCCGCAAAAACGTCCCGGCGACGTTCGAGGGTGGTCAGATGCCGATCCACATGCGGCTGCCGAAGCTCAAAGGCTTCCGCAACCGGTTCCGCACCTCCTACGAGGTCGTCAACGTCGGCGACATCAACAAGCTGTTCCCCAAGGGCGGCGATGTCGGTGTCGACGAGCTGGTGGCCGCCGGTGCGGTGCGCAAGAACGCGTTGGTCAAGGTGCTTGGCGACGGCAAGCTGACCGTCAAGGTCAGTGTCACCGCGCACAAGTTCAGCGGCAGCGCGCGCGAAAAGATCACATCCGCGGGCGGATCATGCACCGAGGCCGCAGGCGGTTCCGCGACCGAGCTCTAGTTCTCAAGCATTTGGGCCCCGCACGCTTCGGCGTTGCGGTGCCCTTTTGCTACTGACCCCAGTTGAAGCAGCCGACGCCCGGCACGCAGCCGCCGCCACCCCATGGGCCGCCATGGCCGCACACACCGTCGGCGGTACAACCGCCGCCGCCCAGGGGACCGCCACTACCGCACGTGCCATCGGCGGTACAGCCGCTGCCGCCGCCGGCATCGCCGCTGCCGCAGATGCCGTTGTAACAGCCGTCACCGCCGGGGCTCGCCGGAATGGTGATGCTCGAGATGCCCGTCGCTATGGCAACGGACTCTGCGGCCGCAATCGGTGCCGCGGCGATCGCCGTGGCCGCCGCTCCCGCCATCAACAGCGGGGCGACGAATTTCACTTTCGCCATCATGACTCCGGTTTACCACCAAGATCACAAACTTAAAACAGCTAATTTCCAGCGAATTCTGTGAGTCAGCTGAGCTGCGGAATCACTTCTCCAGCAAGCCGTTCCATCTGCTCGCGGTCCTCGGCTACGTTCTCGCCAACCGGGTTGAGCAGGATCATCTGAGCACCGGCGTCGACGACCTCGTGCAGTCCGCGCACCACGTCGTTGGGGGTACCGGACACCGGGACCGCCGGGAGGTCGAGGCCGGGCAGATCTCCGTAGATGCGGTGCAACCCGGCGAGCACCCGGTCCCGCGCGCGGGCCGCGTCGTCGTCGACCGTCAGGTAGACGCGCTTGGCGATTCTGAACTGGGTTGGGTCTTTGCCCAGCTCGTCGAGTTCGCGGCGGACGATCTTGACGGCCTCTCCAAAGCTCGCGGTGGTGGACGAGCCCGCGCCCATGAAGGCGTCACCGAGGCGAACCCCGCGGGCCACGGCTTTGGGGGCGGTGCCGCCGAACCAGATTGGCGGATGCGGCCGCTGAGCCGGCTTTGGCTGGATCGGCAATCCGACGACATCGCGAAAGCTGCCATGGAATGTCACCGTCGGCTCTTCGGACCAGGCCGCCTTCATCAGCTCGAGGCCTTCGGCGAAGTACCTGACGAAAGTCGCCTTCTCAACGCCGAACGCAGAAAACGGCCTGAAGTTGCCTCCATGGCCGATGCCGATGTCCAACCGACCGTGGCTGAGTTGGTCGACGGCAGTGATGGCGGATGCGAGTTGTAGCGGATCGTGCAGCGAGGTGATGAGCACCGCCACCCCCAGCCGCAACCGGGTGGTGTGCGCCGCCGCCCACGACAACAACTCCAGCGGCGCGAGAGACGGTGCGGGCGCGACGATTTGCTCCAGCGTCCAGCCGCCTTCGAACCCGAGCTCTTCTGCCCGCGCGAGATAGCTGCTCGTGCCCTCCGCGTCGAAGCCGTTGTCCGCGCGCTGGGGAATCGAGATCGAGAACTTCACGCATCCACCGTAGGCGCGCGCGAGGCGTGATGTGATGTGGCGATGGTCGACGTCGTCGAGCGTTACCTTCACGCCGTCGCATCGCGCGACTGGGACGTGGTCGACGAATGCATTGCCGACGACATCGTGCGGGTCGGACCGTATGGGGACCGCTATGCCGGTCGCGACGAATATCTCGCCTTCATCGCCGAGCTGATGCCGAGGCTCAAGGGATATGTGATGAAGCTCGACAGAGTGACCTATGCGAGTGACGCCCTCGCGTTCGCCGAGCTCAGTGAAACCGTGGAGCTCGACGGCAAGCCCAGGGTCACCCCCGAAGTGCTCGTCTTCGAGCTGACCGGCGACGGCCGCATCGCACGCGTCGAGATCTACATCCAGACGCCGGCGGGCTAGCTCGTTGGCGTCGGTACGCTCAAATCATGTTTGCGTTCCTGTCGGGCATCCCCGGCGTCCCCAGCGTCGATGACCTGCGCGACCTGGCCCGGCGGGTCGACACCGCCCGGCACCACGGCGTCCCGAACGGGTGCGTGCTCGAAATGGATCTACAGGCGGTGCCGCACGAGACCGGTGGCTTCGATCCGTTCGCGATGATCACCAGCGGCGGTCGGCCACTGTTGTTGCGCGAAACCGTCGCAGCCATCCACCGTGCCGCCGAGGAGCCGCGAGTGGCCGGGCTCATCGCCCGGATTCAGATTCCCGCCGCTGCGGCCGGTCCGGTGCAGGAGCTTCGCGAGGCCGTCACCGCATTCAGCGACGTCAAACCGTCGCTGGCGTGGGCCGAGACGTATCCCGGCACGCTTTCCTACTACCTGGCGTCGGCGTTCCGTGAGGTGTGGATGCAGTCGACGGGAACCGTCGGGCTTGTCGGTTTCGCCACCAACAAGCTGTTCCTGCGCGACGCGCTGGACAAGGCCGGTATCGAGGCTCAGTTCATCGCTCGCGGCGAGTACAAGTCCGCGCCAAACCTTTTCACGCAGGACCGTTATACCGACGCCCATCGGGAGGCCGACAGTCGGCTGATCGAAAGCCTGCAAGCCCAGGTCTGGCAGGCGGTTGCCGAATCGCGCCATCTCGAACCCGCGGAGGTGGATGCGCTCGCCGACAAGGCGCCTCTTCTGCGCGACGACGCCGTCACCGGCCGCCTCGTCGACCGCATCGGCTTCCGCGACGCAGCCTACGCACGCATCGCTGAACTCGTTGGCGCACCGGGTATTTCACCCGAAACGGGAGATGCCGACTCCGACGATGCGCCGAAGCGACTGTATTTGTCGCGGTACGCCCGGGCCGGCGCGCAGTGGTCGACACCGCAGGCGCCCTCGATTCCCGGCCGCAAAGGCAAGCCGGCCATTGCGGTCGTCACGGTGCACGGCCCGATCGTCAGCGGCAGGGGTGGTCCGCAACTGCTGCCGCTCGGCAACTCGAGCGCAGGCGCCGACACCATCGCCGCGGCGCTGCGCGAGGCCGCCGCCGACGTCTCGGTGGCGGCGGTAGTGCTGCGGGTCGACAGCCCCGGCGGTTTGATCACCGGGTCGGAAACCGTTTGGCGCGAAGTCAATCGAGTTCGCGAGGGCGGCAAGCCGGTGGTCGCGTCGATGGGTGCCGTCGCGGCGTCCGGCGGGTACTACGTGTCGATGTCCGCCGATGCGATCGTGGCCAACCCGGGAACGATCACCGGCTCTATCGGGGTGGCGACAGGCAAGCTGGTGGCCCGGGAGCTCAAGAACCGCCTTGGCGTCGGCTCCGATTCGGTGCGGACCAACCCCAATGCCGACGCCTCGTCCATCAACCAGCCGTTCACCGATGACCAACGCGCGCACGTCGAGGCCGAGGCGGACCTGTTCTACACCGACTTCATCGAGCGGGTCGCCGAGGGCCGCCAGATGACCGTGGAAGCCGTGGACGCGGTCGCCCGGGGCCGGGTGTGGACTGGTGCCGACGCCTTGGAACGCGGCCTCGTTGACGAGCTCGGAGGCCTGCGCACCGCGATCAACCGCGCCAAGGTGCTCGCCGGTCTGGAGCCCGACGCCGATGTGCGCGTGGTGGGCTATCCCGGCTCGTCGCTGATGGATTTGTTGCGGCCCAAGCCGTCGTCGCAGCCTGCCGCGGCGTCGTTGCCGGAGGCGGTCGGCGCGCTTCTTGGCCGCTCGGTGGCCGGGGTGCTCAGCCAGGCCGAGCGATCATTGACCGGCGTCAGCGCGCTGTGGCTGGGGGAGTACCGCTTCTAAGCCGACATGGACGTCCGGCCGAAGCGGACCGGAATTTTACGCCAAGGTAATGCTCAATCTCTTGCCGTTCGCGCGCCAACGTGGAAACCTTCAGATTGTCAACAAAACTACGACCTGATCCCGCCGTCTCGATCACGGCGTGCGGTGCCAATAGGTGAGCAACCGGCCGGGACAGTGTCGATTGGTACGGGAGGACCCCAATGGTCTCCGAACAGTCTCCGCGTTCCAGCGTCGCGCCGGTCGACTCGCCTCCGGCAGTGGTGAGAAAAGCGATCGCCGCATCCGCGATCGGCAACGCGACGGAATGGTTCGACTACGGCATCTACGCCTACGGCGTGACCTACATATCCGCGGCGATCTTCCCTGGCGACACCGGGACCGCGACCCTGCTCGCGCTGATGACGTTCGCCGTCTCGTTCCTGGTCCGGCCACTCGGTGGACTTGTCTGGGGTCCCCTGGGTGACCGGGTCGGCCGCAAGCGCGTCCTGGCGCTCACCATCCTGATGATGGCCGGCGCGACGCTGTGCGTCGGGCTCGTCCCGAGCTACGCCACGATCGGCTTCTGGGCACCGGTTTTGCTCGTGGTGCTGCGGATGATCCAGGGCTTTTCCACCGGCGGGGAGTACGGCGGCGCCGCGACGTTCATGGCGGAATACGCGCCGTGCCGCAGGCGCGGTTTCCTCGGCAGCTTCCTCGAGTTCGGCACGCTGTCGGGCTTCTCGCTCGGCGCCCTGCTGATGCTCGGCTTCTCGCTGCTTCTCGGCGACGACCAGATGCACGCGTGGGGCTGGCGGCTGCC
>JAJKIB010000499.1 GCA_021154745.1 Mycobacterium sp. | reverse complement strand
TACGCCAACGCCCGCAACCACGTCGAAGCCGCCGCGGCCGGAGCATCCGAACCCGAGCGCGGCTGGGCTGTGGCCATGCTGCAATGGCGCTGGGACGAACACGTCGCGGCGACCCCGGCACCGGCGGCGACACCCGGCGAATAGCCGAAGGCGGCCCGGACGAAAGGTCCGGACCGCCCTCTGCAATGACCCGTCACTCCTCTCGTGGCACCTCGCCGCGCGTGGAACCGCTTGCCTGTGTGCGTCCCTCGATGAAGGACTTGAACCGGTGCAGGTCGCTCGAGACCTCGCGGTCGTCCACGCCGACGAGCGCGCCGGCCTTCTCGGCGACGCCCTCGGGCTCCCAATCGAGCTGTACCGTCACCCGGGTTTCCTCCGGAGCAAGCTTGTGGAACGTCACGACACCGGCGTGCGTCTTGCCGTCGGTGCTCTTCCAGGCGACCCGCTCCTCCGGATGCTGCTCGGCGATCACGGCGTCGAACTGCCGCCTCTGAGCGCCGACACTGACCTTCCACTGCAGGTTCCGCCCGTCCAACTGGGTGATCTGCTCGACGCCGCCCATGAACTCCGGGAACGTCTCGAACTGCGTCCACTGGTTGTACGCGGTAGAGATCGGGACCTGGACGTCGATCGACTCGTCACGGTGGCCATGGATCTCGTCTCGGCTGGGTCCTGACGTAGCAGGCCTACCCGGTCGGGCGCTTGCCAACGTCCGCCGCAACCGCCCCGCCGATCAGGGCCGGGCCGACCGCCCGCCGATCATCGCCCGGGCCGCGACGGCCCTCCGTACGATTGGCCCGTGGCGCTGCAGCTCTACGACACCGCGACGCGGTCGGTGCGCGCGTTCGAACCGCTCGAGCCGGGGAAGGCGTCGATCTACTTGTGCGGGCTCACCGTCCAGGGTCCGCCGCACATCGGCCATGTGCGGAACTGGGTTGCGATCGACATCGTGCGCCGCTGGCTGATGCTCAGCGGGTACGAGGTCACCTACGTGCGCAATGTCACCGACATCGACGACAAGATTCTCGTCAGGTCGGCCGAGGCAGGCGAGCCGTGGTGGGCGTTGGCGTTCCGCAACGAGCGGGAGATCATCGCCGCCGAGCAGGCGCTCGGTTGCCTGCCGCCGAGCTACGAGCCGCGCGCCACGGGTCACGTCACCGAGATGATCGAGTTGATGCAACGGCTGATCGCCGCCGGACACGCGTACGAGGCGAACGGTGACGTGTACTTCGACGTGCGCTCGTTCCCGCCGTACGGGTCGCTGTCCGGGCAACGTCTCGACGACATGCAGCCTGCCGGCGACTCGGTCGGTGACGACCGCAAGCGCGATCCGCGCGACTTCGCGCTGTGGAAGGCGGCCAAACCCGGCGAGCCGTCCTGGGCGACGCCGTGGGGCCGCGGCCGGCCCGGCTGGCATCTCGAGTGCTCTGCCATGGCGACGAAGTATCTCGGCCCGACCTTCGACATCCACGGCGGCGGGCTGGACCTCGTCTTTCCGCACCATGAGAACGAACTCGCCCAGTCGAGCGCTGCCGGCGACGGCTTCGCCCGGTACTGGATGCACAACGGGCTGCTCACCATGGCCGGCGAGAAGATGTCCAAGTCGCTGGGCAACACGCTGCATGTACGCGAGATCGTCAAGCATTGGCGGCCGGTCGAGGTGCGCTACTACCTCGGCTCGGCGCACTACCGCTCGGTGATGGAGTTCTCGCCCGCAGCCTTGGACGAGGCGGCGGCGGCGTACCGGCGGATCGAGAACTTCGTCGAGAAGGCGAGCGCCGTGGTCGAACCGCCGGACGGCCAGGTGCCCGACCCGTTCGGCCGCGCGATGGACGACGACCTCGGCCTCCCGGCGGCGCTGGCTGTCCTGCACGACACGGTACGGGCCGGCAACACGGCCCTGGCCGACGGTGCTAAGGAGACCGCGCGCCAGGCGTTGGGTCAGGTGCTGGCGATGAGCGGCGTGCTCGGCATCGACCCGCGGTCGTGGACGACGTCCTCGGACCTGACTCCGGTGCTCGACGGCCTCGTCCAGGTGGCGCTGAGCCAGCGGGCCGCGGCGCGCGCGCGGCAGGACTACGCCGCGGCCGACGGCATCCGCGACCAGCTCATGGCCGCCGGGGTGGTCGTCGAGGACACCGCCGACGGTCCGCGCTGGAGCCTGCGCTAGTGGCGGGCAATTCGCGACGGCAGGGCGCGGTCCGCAAGTCGAAGAAGGGGCCACAGGTCGGCTCCGGGGGGCAGAGCAAGCGGGCGCTGCGCGGCAAGGGGCCGACCCCACCTGCCGAGGCGCGAACCGGACATCCGGCGGCCCGCCGCGCGGCTGCGGGTGACCGGCGCCCTCCGGGGCGATCGTCGCGGGACGTGCCGTCCGCCGAACTGCTGGTCGGTCGCAATCCGGTGGTCGAGGCGCTGCGGGTCAAAGTGCCCGCGACGGCGCTCTACCTGGCGCACGGGCTGGAGGCGGACGAGCGGGTGACCGAGGCGGTGCGGATGGCCGGCAACCGCGGGATCGCCTTGCTGGAGGTGAGCCGGAGCGAACTCGACCGGCGCACCGGCGGGGTGCTGCACCAAGGCATCGCGTTGCAGGTGCCGCCGTTCGGGTATACGCCGCTGCCCGATTTGTTGCGGGAGGCGGACGACAGCGGGGTCCCGGCCCTGCTCGTGGCACTCGACGGCATAACCGATCCCCGCAACCTCGGCGCGGTGATCCGTTCCGCGCTGGCGTTCGGGGCGCATGGCGTGGTTATCCCGGAGCGCCGGTCGGCCGGAGTCACCGCGACCGCATGGCGGACGTCGGCCGGCGCGGCGGCACGGTTGCGGGTGGCGCGGGTGACGAATCTCGTGCGGGCGCTGAAGGAATGTCGGGACGCGGGAGTGTTCGTCGTCGGGCTGGACGCCGACGGCACGACGGCCCTGGATGAGCTTGAACTGGCCACCGAACCGGTTGTTGTCGTCGTCGGCTCGGAGGGCCGGGGGCTATCCCGACTGGTCGGCGAGACCTGCGACCTGACCGTCTCTATCCCGATGGCGCCGGCCGCCGAGTCGCTCAACGCCTCGGTCGCGGCCGCCGTCACGCTGGCCGAAATCGCCAGACGCCGCCGCGTCTGACCAGCGGCGCGACACGCTGCCTTGGCCCTGCTGCGGCGCGACACGCCGCGGTGACCGCCGCAGCGGGGCCAAGACCCAGCCCTAGACCCAGCCCTAGACCCAGCCGGAGACCCAGCCCGAGACCCAGCCCAAGACTCAGCAGATCTTGATGCGGACGCGGCGGAATCCCTTGCCCTTGTTCTCCAACTTGGTGACCTCGATGCGGCCGATCATCGCCGTGGACGCGACGTGCGTGCCGCCATCGGCTTGGGTGTCGAGTCCGACGACGTCGACGATGCGCACCACCTCCACCTCCGGCGGGACGAGGTTCGTGGCAGTACGAATGATGTCCGGGATGGCAAATGCCTGCTCGCGCGGCAACGACGAGACGTGGATCGCGCGGTCGCGGGCGATCTCGGCGTTGCACCCCTCGGCGACCCGGTCGCGGAAGTCCGGCGGCACCTCGGCCATGTCGAAGTCCATCCGCGCCGACAGCGGCTCCATGTTCCCGCCGGTCACCAGCGCGCCGTAATCGCGGAATACCACGCCGCAGAGGACATGCAGCCCGGAATGCGTTCGCATCAGCGCAGTGCGTCGCTCGTCGTCCAGCGCCCCGCGCACCGCGGTGCCGGCCGGCGGCAGCGGGTCGCCATCGGCGGCGATCAGGTACTGCTCGCCACCCTTTCGGGTGCCGACGATGCGGGTCCGCACCCCTCCCCACAGCAACACGCCCTCGTCCGGCGGTTGGCCGCCGCCGCCCGGGTAGAACGCCGACCGGTCGAGGACGATCCCGGTATCCGGACCCGAATCGAGAACGGTGGCGTCCCATTCGCGCAGCGTCGGGTCATCGAGGTCGAGCCGGTGCGTGTGTGCCATCTGGCCAGCCTGCCAGCGAGCCGGCGCGGCCCCCAGAGGCACGGCTCGTCGTGCGACATGCCATCGGCCGCCGGGGTCAACTTCGCCTGTCGAGGTACGTCGTGGTCGGGACGTAGAACGAGCTGGGAGCCCGCTCGCCGCGCACGACGGCGACCTCGTCGCGCACCGCGGACATGATCTCGTCGGTGATCTCGCGCAGCAACGCCGCGCTGGGCTCCTTGCCGCGGAACCGGCTCAGGTCGAGCGGTTCGCCGACCGACGCCAGGCACGGACGGCGGCGGCCGAACCGGGTGAGGCTCAGGCCGCGCATGCGCTGCGGTCCCCACTGGCCGACCGGGAGCACCGGCACGTCCGGTGCGGCGAGCGCAAGTCGCGCGATGCCGGTCCTGGCGAGCATCGGCCAGTTGTCCGGGTCTTTGGTGGTGGTGCCCTCGGGATAGATGACGACGGCCTCCCCGCGCTCGAGCGCGGCAACCGCGTGCTCGAGCGACTGCGCGGCGTCGACCGTGCCGCGATACACCGGGATCTGCCCGGCTCCGCTCATCATCCGGCCGATCACCGGCCACTCGAACACGCCGCCCTTGATCAGGAACCGGGGGATGCGGCCGGAGCTCCAGACCAGCCGGGCCATCACGATGGTGTCGGCGTGCGACAGGTGATTGATCGCGATCAGCGCGCCGCCCTGCTCGGGGGCGGGCATCCGCTCGAGGTTCAGCCACCGCATCCGGAACAACAGGCTGGTGATCGGATACAAGATGATCACCCAGGCGCGGATCCAGAACCCCGCTTTCGGGCGGTGGAGCCGCGCCATCCCATGCTCCTTCCGCTCGTCACGGTTAGGTAGGTAAGTCTCCGGACGCAAGCCCGCCCGATGCGGGTGGTCCGTGTTCAGCCGAACGGGTCGCCGCGGTCCCCGTCCAGGTACAGGGTCAGGGCGACCAACTGCTCCACCGCGAACTCGTCGCGCACCGACCCGGTGAGCAGGTCCGCATTCCGCACCGGATCGCCCCCTCCAGGGATGGCGGCGGCGGACCGCGTGGTCAGCCCATCCAGGTTGTCGGCGTACGCGACGAGCGCCGCAACCCGATTCACCGTCGCGTCCCATGCGCTTTCGACGACCGCTGTGTCGGTTGCCGGCCCAGCGCCCTGCCCGTGTCTGGCAACGGCGATGCGGTGCGCCTGGTTGTCGATCTGGTCCAGCTCGGCGGCGAGGTTCAGCCGGATCCGCGGCTCGCCGAAAGTACCGGCGCGCCAGCATGGATTGTGCGCGATGCGCTCGGCCTCCCGCGCCGCAGCGATCACCACACCTCGTTCGGTGCAGTAGGCCAAGGGGCCCGTCCACTGCTGGTTGGTGTCCCACCGACTCGCGGCGGCCACCGCCCGCCCTTCGGCGGGGGTCAATCGGGCCGGATCATGGCGCAGCAGGCCCCCGCCGATCACCGCGAGTGCGGCCAGTGGGACGAACAGCAGGCCAGCGACCACGGCCAACAGGTAGTGCCCGGAGACGAGGCCGATGACGACTCCAGTGGCGTCGATCACCGCCAGAACCGCACACGGGACGACCACCCGGCGGAGCGAGCGGGCGCGCTCGGTCGCGACTCCCGACGGCAGCCGCCCTGGATCATCTCGGGCCGCCAGCTTCGCCTCCAGCTCCGGCGAGACGGGCCGCAACGGTGCGACGGCGCGCGCATTGGGCGGCTCCCGGGACATCGGGGAGCCGGCGATCGTAGCGAGCACTTTGGCGCGTGCCGCCTTGAGATCCAGTTCAGCAGGGGACGCGCCGCTCACCCGACCATCCTGCCCGTCCGCGGCGCTGCGCGAAATGGCGATGCTTGCCGGTAGCGCCAGGCGCGGAGCGCAGCCGGCCATCAGTACGGGAGTTCGTCACCGAGACCGTTGGAACGAGCCCCCGGTACCCTCGATCGCGCTGCCGCCTTAGCTCAGTTGGTCAGAGCCATCGCCTTGTAAGCGATAGGTCGTCGGTTCGAATCCGACAGGCGGCTCACAGATCGCTGCAGGCCGCCGCGCCTCAGCCCGTTGTGAACGCCACGGGGTCCGCGCAGAGGTGGTTGTCGGCTCGTCCGCCACGACGGCACGCCACCCGCAACCGTCGGCTCGGTCCTCCTACGCCATTTCGGCAAGTTGCGCCATCCGGGCCGTCCCTGCCGCGACGCTGTTTCGAAAGCGCTCCACGGCGGCGGCGACATCGGCTCGGCCTGCGAGGCCCGGGGGAATGCGAGCAGGGTTCAGCGGAACCTGGTCGGCCCATGCCTTGATGTCCGGCTCGGCCGTGAACGACATCGACGCCCTGGTGCCCAACACCTGCATGCGCGCCCAATCGGCGGGCGTGTTCGAGTACGGCGACGGCGGGCACAGTCGGTTCTTCTCGACGTCGTCCTTGCGCGTCGCCTCCACGTAACCGGCCAGCGCAGCCCCGAAGCAGGGAAAACCGGTGCGGATCGGCTGAAGCGTAATCCCCTCACTGCCCCAAATGGCCACCAACGGCGGGTACCGCAACCCAGACGCGGCGCAGTGCACGATGACCGCGTCCTGCGCTGTGGCAACTTCTCCTGCGCCAAGAACCAACCGGCCCGGCTCGACACGCCGGATGTGCCCGAGCCGGACCACGTTTTCGATCGTGCGTAATCGGTCGAGCTCCCATCGGGCCAGCGTCGGCGTCTTAGCCATCGTGGGAGTGCGGGACCGGTCGATACGCAGCATCACCCCCAACTCCTCCAAGCGGCAGAACAAGTCCTCCGGTGTCTTTGCCTCGGTCGCCGCCTCGACGGTGTCGGCAGCCATCCCGAGGAAGACAGCCGGGTCTGGCTGGACGACTGCGCGGTTGAGCATCCACGGGTCGCGGGGCCGCACCCATCGGATCACGCTCGGGTCGACGCCGTTGTCCAACAGCCAGATGCACGCATCGGTGGCCGTCTTGCCGGAACCGACGATCACGTACTCCGATGGCGCCCCGCCGAGTTTGACCAGGTCGTTGACGGGCACGACGCGCACTCCATCGGCGACGCCGAACGGTGCCGCAGTGTCGGCCGGAATGCGCGGCGAGAGATAGCGGGCGTCCACGATGCGCGCCCGGCCGCCGACTTCGTAGCGCTTCCGGGACAGGCGCGACACGAACTGCCCGTCGCCGAGATAGTCACAGTTCGGGTAGAACGCGACCTTCCCGGATGCGAGCATCCGTTCGCGCAGCACGGTCTCGTAGTAGGCGCAGACCTGCGGCGCGGTCGCTCTCTCATGCAAGCCTGCTTCCGGCCCGTCCTGCTGGATGCGCCCCTCACCGAGCAGCGTCGACGCAACGCCGTAGAACGCGGACGCCTGGTGAAGGCGGACAAAGGGGTACGCATCCAGCCAATGGCCACCGACACCGTGCCGGCGATCGACCATCGCGACGCTGACGTCCGCATGGTCGATCAGCGCGTCCGTGAACGCCATCCCCGTCGCGCCCGCGCCGACAACCAGATAGTCGGCGTCCAACACCACGGGCTCATGCTGACCTCGCCGAAGGGGCAGGTCAACACGCTCGCGAGTCAGAAATCGGTAGCGGTTGATCGTGCTCGTAGGGCATGTCGGGTGGGCCGGTCTGCTCTGCTCACCGTCATGATCTGACCGGTTGGGAATCTCGTCGGACCGCCCTCGGTCAGGGCCGTCTCTCCGGCCGATGATGGGCGCGGGGCCGGCTCCGCCCGAAGTGGCCGCACTTTTGCGGATTTGTCCAGTCGACCGTTTCCCGCCGCCGGATGAGTCGCGGCCTACGATTGGTGCCTCGATGAGGTCGGCGGGCTCATCCGTCACGGCAGTTCGGCGATGGGCGGTGAGATCGACGACCTGCAATCCCGGTACGGGTTGGCCGACCGACGCGGCGCCGGATCAAAAGAGGGCTGACGGGGGTTGTGCCCAGCGTGGCGTCCGCCGCGACCGGAGGTGGGGTTGTCATGACGGTGCGTCTGCTGCTGCTTGGGCCGTTCCAGGCGGTGGCGGCGGGCGTGGCCGTGCCGGAGTCCGCCTGGACGCGGCGCCACGCCGCCGCGCTCGTGAAGGCGCTGGCGCTTGCGGACGGTCGTCGGCTGCATCGCGAGCAGCTCATCGAGACGCTCTGGCCGGGCATCGACATCGGCGCCGCCGCGCCGCGGCTGCACAAGGCCGTGCACTACGCCCGCCGCACCCTCGGGGCCGTCGCGGTCCACACCGGC
>JAJKIB010000498.1 GCA_021154745.1 Mycobacterium sp. | reverse complement strand
GCCGCAGCCCACATCGAGGACCCGCATCCCGGGTCGCAGGCCGGCCAGGCGCAGTGCGTGTTCGGTCTGGTCGTTGTATAGGCGGCCTTGCAGCAGTAGCCGCTGAACCTCAATGTCGTCGTGACCGAGGACATAAGCGCTCTCGCCGGGCGTGGCGGACCGTCCCGCGCTCATTGCGTCGCCCCATCGAGCCCGAATGTCGCGGCGTTGTCGCGAATGAAAGCCTCGAGCGACTTCGGCGGTGCTCCCCCAACCGTTTCGACCACATCGGTGAGCGCGTCAAACTCACCGCGTTGATGCGCCTCCGCTACACGTGCCAGGTGCTCGACGAAGTGAGGAGACAACCCAAGATTCGACAGAGTCTGTCGCCAGCGATCGACTGGAATGTCCACATACTCCACAGGATGGCCCAGCACACGCGTGAAAACGCCCGCCATTTCCGGCAGCGTCAGTGATATCGGGCCGGTTGGCACGTAGGTCTCGCCTCTGTGCGCAGCAGGATCGATGAGGATGCTGACGGCCACGCGCGCGAGGTCTTCTCCCGCAACGGGGCCGTGCCTCCCCTCTCCGTAAGGCAGATAGATCTTGCCCTCGGTCCGAATGCTCGGGGCGGCAAAGAAAATCAGATTCTCCAGAAAGAAGGGAGGACGCATATGCGTCACGCCGATCCCGGACCAGTCGAGCAACTGCTCAGCTAACCAGTGTTGGCGGGCAGCCGGGCTTGGATGATTCGGACGAGCCGTGATCTGAGACATGTTCACCATCGATTTCAGACCCGCCTCCCTTCCCGCGGCGGCGAAGATGGCTGTCGCCTCGAGAAGGCCATCCGCGATCGGGTACGTGAAGTACGCGCTCTGCACGCCATCCAACGCTGCACGTACGACTTCGAAGGTGCGAAGATCGCCGACCACGATTTCGGCGCCGAGTTCCCTGAGCTCGTCGGCCCGTTCATCGTCCCTATGAACGAACGCCCGCACGTACAGACCCTCTGCGATGAGTTGCCGCGCGGCGTGGTTGCCGGTGCTTCCGACACCTCCGCCTGCACCAACAATTAGGAAATGTGTGGATGTGGCCATGGCACTTCGCCTTTCACTCCTGCGATCAATTCGGTGCATGTTGCATCAAGATCCGCGCGAAATCGCCCGGCCGTTCCAGGGCGGAGAAGTGGCCGGTGTCGGACAGGGTGATCCGCTCGACCTCGGCAAGCAGGCCAGCGACATGTTCGCGCTCCGCCGGTCGTGACCAGTCCTGGTCGCTGTAGACCAGCGTCACCGGCACCGACACATCGCGGTAGCGATCCCGCGCCTTCTCGAATCCCTTGAGGCTGCGGTAGACCGCCCGACCCACCCGCGAGTAGCCCTTGCGCCGACCGCTGCGTCGGAGCTCGGCGATGAAATCGTCTGGCAGCGTTGCCTTGTCGACGACACCACCGCGCATCACGCCCTTCATCAGCGGCCGGTTCTCCAGCAGGGCGAACACCGGTCCCAGGATCGGCATGCGGACGCTGCTGATGATGAACCGGGCGAACAGGTTGCCCCGTTCGAGTCCGCTCGGGTAGTCGTAGCTGTTGAATGCAACAACTCGGGCGACGCGACCTTTCAGGTCGACGGACGCCTGCAGCGCGAGCGCGCCGCCAAGCGATTCGCCCGCCAGGGTGACGTCGTGCAGGTCGAGGCCCGTGACGAACTCGACCACCGCGGCCCGGAAGTCGGGCTCTTCGTAGCGAGCACCGGGGACGATGTCCGACCAGCCCATGCCGGGAAGGTCCAGTGCGTAGATGGTGAATGAGTCCCAGAGCTGCGGGATGACGCTGTGGAAGTAGTCGAGCTGGGTGCGGATGGTGTGTATCAGCACCAGCGTGGGTCCGGTGCCTGCGGTGAAGTACCGCAGGCGGGATCCATCGGAACGGGTGAAGTACTGGATGGCGCCATGGCCGTCGGTCCAGCCGTCGGTGTAGCTCATGCCGGCACCGCCTGGGCCTCGGCCTCGACCTGCTCTGTGGCCGCCTGCCGGGCCCGGGCGGGCAACAGCCAGGCGACCACGACCGCGGCCCCGACGGCGATGCCCGCGCAGACCAGCGAGCTCACCTGCATCCCGTCGAGGAATGCGCCGTTGACGGCCGCGCGGACGTCGGGGATGGCCGGCTGGGGCAGTCGGGCGATGACCTGATAGGCGGCCGCCATCGACCGGTCCATCGTGGCGCGCAGCTGCTCGGGCAGCCCGGCCAACGCCGCGCTGTCGGCGAGGCGGCCCGAGTACACGGACGCGAACACGCTGCCGACGATCGCGACGCCGAGCGTGCCGCCGAGTTCTCGGGTGGTGTCGTTGACGGCCGAGCCGACGCCGGCCTTGTCGGCGGACAGCGAGCCCATGATCGCCTCGGTGGCCGGTGCGGTGGTCAGCCCCAGGCCGCCACCGAGAAGCACCATCTGCAAGGCGATTTGGGTGTACGGCGTGGCGGCGTCGGCGGTCGAGGCCCATGTGAGCCCTGCCGCGAAGATGGCCAGACCGCCGGTGACCACGGTGGTGGTGCCGATCCGTTCGACGATGCGCGGCCCGACGATGCTGGCGACCGCGATCGAGATCGCGACGGGCAGCAACCGCACGCCGGTCTCAAATGCGCTGTAGCCCTTGATGAATTGAAAGTACTGGGTGATGACGAAGATGAAGCCGAAGAGAGTGAGGAACCCCGCCGTCACCGCAAGGCTGCCGCCGGAGAACCGTCGGTTGGCGAATACCGACACGTCGAGCATCGGGTGCGAGCTGTGCCGCTCCCACAGCGCGAACGCGGCTATGACGATGGCGCCGGCCGCGAAACCCATTGCGGTACGGACGCTGCCCCAACCCCAGTTGGGCGCCTCGATGACGGTGTAGACGACAGCCGTCACGCCGACCGACGACAGGACCAACCCCGGGACGTCGACGCGAGGGGCCGAGGGATCGCGCGATGTCGGCACGAACAGCCAGCCGCCGATTATCGCGACGGCCGCTACCGGCACGTTGACCAGGAAGATCGAGCCCCACGAGAAGTGCTCGAGCAGCCAGCCCCCAGTCATCGGGCCAGCGGCAACGCCGACACCGACCATCGCGGCCCACAGCCCGATGGCCTTGGCCCGCTTCACCGGGTCGGAGAAGATGTTCGTGATCAGGCCAAGGGTGGTGGGGAAGATCACCGCGGCGCCGACGCCCATCGCGGCGCGCGCGGCGATTAGGCCTTCGGCCGTATTCACCTGTGCGGCAACGGCGGACGTGACGGCGAAGACGGCGAGCCCGCCGCTGAGCCAGCCCCGTCGGCCGTAACGGTCACTCAGGCTGCCCGCCGACAGCAGCAGGCCGGACATGACAAGGGTGTACGCGTCGACGATCCACTGCAGCTGCGCGGTGTCGGCGTTCAGTTCGCGCGACAGCGTGGGCAGGGCGACGTTGACGATGGTGGCGTCGACGCTGATGACGAAAACGCTCAGGCAGATGACTACGAGCGCGGCGATCGAGTGATCTTTGAAGAGTGGTGTGCGGGTACTCATGGACAGAACCGTAAACCTTTCAGACAAGTTTTTCAAGCGATATAACTCAATACTTGTCTAAGTGGTAGAGTTATTCCCGTGGCAAGGAGCTATCAACAGAACTGCCCGATCGCCAAGGGCCTCGACGTGCTCGGCGAGCGGTGGACGCTACTGATCCTGCGGGAACTCATCGGCGGTCCCCGCCGGTACGGTGATCTGCGCGCGCAGCTGCCCGGCATCGCCACCAACCTGCTGGCCGACCGGCTTCGGGAGCTCGAGGACGTCGGCCTGGTCAATCGCGAGGAGCTGCCTCCGCCCATTGCGCGGACCGTTTACACCCTCAGCGACATGGGCTGGCGGAAGGTGCTGCCCGTGGTGAAGGCCATTGCGACCTTCGGGCTGGACATGGTCGTGCGCGACGAAAGTGCACTCACGCCGCTGAACGGGTTCCTCGCAGGCATCCTGCTGGCGATCGATCCCGGCCTTGTCCAGGATCTGAACGCCTCCTACCGCATAGAGATCGACGATCGCCGGTTCGAGTTCGCGGTCGATCGTGCCGGGCTGAAGGCCGCGCAGGGCCCGCCCACCGTGACCGTGACCGCGACGGCGGCGGATCTGATCGGTGCACGCATGGGTGCGACCGCCGCCGAGCGCAAGGCCGCGCTGCGACGGGTGAAGTTCGACGGCGACGCCGACGCAGTCGATGCGATGCGACGGATCTTCGGGTTATCGGGTGACCCAGGTCTGTTGGCGGCTTAGGAGCCCGAGTGGGACGGGGCTCGCGGACTACGCGTTCGACCAGTCGAACTCGTAGTAGATCCAGTTGGTGTCGGTGAAGTCGAGGCGGATCCCCTCTGCCTCGACCTGGAATGTCCCGATGCCGCACTCGCCCTTCGTCCAGATGAAGCCGTCGGGCAACACGATCTGCGCCTGATGCGGCTCGCCGGTCACCGGATTCTTGAAGTTGTCGCCCGTGGCGTGGCCGACGCCCTCGGCCGTCATCGTCACCGTCACTCCGCTCCCCTCGAAACTGATCGGCGCTTTCACCAGCCCGGCCACTTCGAACGTCGTCCCGAGGATGCCCCACGGGTCGCCGCCAAGCTGGCCGGTATAGATCTGCGACAGGCACTGGGTCTGCTCGTCGGTCGTCTCGGGCGCGACGATGAACACCGCCTTGCCGCCGCCGTCGTGAATTGCCTTCGGCCAGTCGATGACCGCGATCGCCTTGACGCCGGACAGGTCGACGTCACCGCAGGAACCTTCCAAGATGTGGTTGCCCATCATCGCTCTGCAACTGCCGTCCGACGAGGTCGGGAACCCGTGGAAGTTGCACCCGCATCCCGGCGCACAGTTGCAGAACTCGTAGCCGCGACCCTTGAGGTGGTAGCTGGTGCGTTGTTCGGTCGTTGTCATGGCGTGCCTTTCGATCAGACGAGATGGGTAACGAATTCGGGGTGTACCAGCAGCGCGACGCCCAGGACGAGCAGCACTGCCCCCGTCACGCGGGCGAGCTGTTCACCGAACGGGGTGGTCTTCTCGAGCAGAATCAGCACCGCGAGAATCAACATCCACGCCAACTGCATTGCGCCGAAGGCGATCAGCAGAGCCATCAACATCCAGCAGCAGCCGACGCAGAACACCCCGTGGCGCGCACCGGCAGCGAACGCGCCCGTCGGGCGGTCGAGATGCTTGCCATGGCGCATGAAGAACGACAGTGGTGAACGGCAGTGGCGCAGGCACACCGCCTTCAGCGGCGTGAGCTGATATAGCCCCGCGGCGACGGCGACCCCGCCTGCGACGCGCCCGGCCCATGGGCTGCCCGCCATGAGTGGCTCATTCAGGCGGCTCCATGCGAAATACGCCGGGACGCCGAAGAGACCCCACAGCGCGATGTATCCACCGACGAACACCGCCACCGGCGCCGCCTGACCATTGGCGGCGGCTCTGGCGTAGAGGCGTACGACCGGCACCACCGCCGGAAACATCATCGCCGCCATCATCGCCACCCACGCCACCAGGAATGCGACGAACGACATGGCCGGCTGCGGCTCCATCGGCATGCCATCCATCGACATCCCGTCGCCATCCATGTCACCGGCGGTGACGGCCGACCACCACCACCCGAGACCCGCCACGATCAGCAGCGCTACCGGCAGCCAGATATCGGTTCTGCCCCGCACCCCACGAAATTCGCTCGCGCTCAACTCGGCCCCCGCCGTGTCGTCCTTTGACCACTATGGCACCCCGCGGCAGCCAAGGCGGCGGATTTGCCAGGCCTACGCGATCAGCTCGATGTGGTGGGCCCCGGCCACGCTGGCGTAGCGCTGCGGGCTGCAGGTCAACACGATCACCTGACCGTCACCGCCGACGGCGTTGAACACCGCCCCCATCTTGGTGAGCCGATCAGGGTCGGTGAAGCCGAGCGCGTCGTCGATGACCACCGGAACGCTGTCCTCTTTGGCGACCAAAACCGCGCCTGCCAACCGCGCGACGATACCCATCTGTTCCTTCGCGCCGCCCGACAGCGACTCGTACGGGACGGTGCGGCCTGCGAGTGTCCGGCTGCAGATCCGTAGCGCGCTGTCGATCTCGACTTCGAAGCTGTCGCCGAACACGATGCGGCCCAGCCGCTCCACCTGGTTACGGAACGGATCGACATAGCGCAGCCGGGTCGCGTCCCGGTGCCGCGCCATCACCGAGCGCAGCAGTTGCGCAGCGCTGGCACGTCGGTGCATGCGCAGGTACTCGGCTTCTGCGTGCTCCCGTTCGGTCTGGGCGGCATCGAGCTGACCCTTGCGGCCCTCG
>JAJKIB010000497.1 GCA_021154745.1 Mycobacterium sp. | reverse complement strand
TGGCGTGGCGACAGCGCATGGCCGAGCGCGTCGTTGCGCGTTCCCGCGAGCTCGAGCGGCAGGGCCGCCATCTGCTGCTCGCGGGTGACCCGGTCGCGCCCGGAGAGGTGTTGGCGGCGCCGTCGGCCACGTCGGTCGACATCGCGGTCTGCCTGCTCGACGTTTCCGAGCGCGCTCAGCGCGAGCGGCTACGCAGGCGCGGCGATCCGGAAGAGCTACTACCACATCACGTCGCGTTCGCCGACTGGTTGCGCCGCCACGCCAGCGACCCCCGGCACATGCCGCACGTCCTGACGACCGGCGGATGGGATGCGATGCAGTGGTCGAGACTGACCACGCTGTCATGGCAGATCCCGGTCATCGACGGTTCGTCGATGAGCATCGCCGAGGCGGGTCACGCTGCGCTGCAATGGATTCGGGACGCGATCAGCGGGCGGGCGCCGGTCTTCCGCCGGTGAACCGGGCCAGCACGGGCCCGACCATGGCAAGGATGAACACGTAGGGGGTGGCCACCGCTTCGACGTCTTCGAACGACGCGCCGACCAGTCCGATGATGACCAATGAGAACTCGCCGCGGGCGATCAGCGCGGTACCTGCTCGCAGCTGACCGGGGCGGGCAACTCCCTCACGGCGGGCGGCGAATTGTCCGGTCAGCACCTTGGTCCCAGCGGTCACCACCGCGAGCGCCGCGGCCGCGGGCAGCATCGGGATCAGGTCGGCGGGATCCACCGACACCCCGATGGCCAGGAAGAAGATCGCTGCGAACAAGTCGCGCAGCGGGCTGAGCACCATTCGCGCACGGTGCGCCGACTCGCCGGTCAGGGTGAGGCCGACCAGAAATGCCCCGACCGCGGCAGAGGCGTGCACGAATTCGGCCAGCGCGGCGACGATCAACGTCAGGCCGAGGATGCGCAGCAGCACCTGCTCGTTGTCCGGGTGCGCGACGATCCGACCGACGTGATGGCCCCATCGGTAGGACGCGAAGAACGCCACGCTGAGCGCGGCGACCGCGATCGCCATGCCGAACAGGGCCTGCAGCCAGGTCCCGCCCGCGGCCAAAACGGCCAGCAGCGGCAGGTACGCCGCCATCGCGAAGTCCTCCAGCACGAGGATCGACAGCACGGCCGGTGTCTCCCTGTTGCCGAGCCGGCGCAGGTCGGACAGCAGCCGCGCGATCACGCCCGATGACGAGATGTACGTGACGCCGGCCAGGGCCAGTATCCCCACGCCGCCCAGCCCGAGCAGCCAGCCCGCGATGGCCCCTGGCAGCGCGTTGAGTAACACATCCACCCACGCCGACGGCAGGTGGCGGCGCATGCTGCTGGCGAACTCCCCGATGGAGAACTCCAGCCCTAGGGTGAGCAGTAGCAGCACCACGCCGATCGACGCCCCGGTGCTGACGAACTGCGTGGCGGCCGGGATCGGCGCGATGCCTCCTTCACCAAGGGCGAGCCCTGCCGCGAGGTACAACGGAATCGGCGACAGCGCGAATCGGCGTGCGGCGGTACCCAATACGGTGAGCACCGTGAGGATGACGCCGAGCTCGAGCAGCAGCGTCGCCGATACCTGCATTAGTCAGCCTTCGGCCGGCGGACCGGCCAGATCGCCTCGCGCGACGATGTCTTCGACGCCGCCGATGCCGTCCTCGGTGCCGATGACCACCAGCACATCGTTGGCCCGCAGCATCTCCGCGGGCCCCGGTGACGCGAGGACTTCTTCGTCACGGACGATCGCCACGATCGAGGCGCCGGTGCGGGTGCGCGCCCGGGTGTCGCCGAGGGGGCGGTCCACGAATGGGCTACCGGGCCGGATCGTCACCTGCCCCGCGTTGAGTCCGGGGACCTCGCGCGTGAGGTCGGCGAAGCGTTCGGCGATCCGCGGCGCGCCAAGGATCTGGGCCAGGGCCTCGGCCTCGTCGTCGGTGAGGCGGAACACCTGCTGAGCCTGGTCCGGATCATCGCTGGGATAGACGACGACCTCGAAGTCACCTGTGCGCCTCGCGACAACGCCGATGCGGTCGCCGTCCCGATTCTCGAACTCGAATCGCAGGCCGACGCCGGGCAGCAGAACCTCTTTGACATCCATGGAGTTCATACTTCCCGGTCGAGCATCGGCTTATGTGCGAACTTTCGCCGATTCGTCCACACCAGGCCGACATTCGGCCGGCGCCCATCCCGGCGGTCCGAAGAGATAGCCGAGCCGGTCGCGCCAGCGCGTCGCATGGCGCACATCGCGGGCGATCGCCACATACTCCAACGTCTGCAGCTTCCAGATGTTGAAGGTGTCCACCTGCTTGGTGAGGCCGTAATGCGGCCGCGTCGTCTCCGCCTGGAAGCTGCCGAACAGCCGGTCCCACACGATGAAGATGCCGCCGTAGTTGCGGTCCAGATACTGCCGGTCCATGCCGTGATGCACCCGATGATGTGACGGCGTGTTGAAGATGAATTCGATTGGCCGCCAAACCTTGTCGATGCGTTCGGTGTGAATCCAGAACTGATAGATCAGATTGATCGAGAAACTCAGGAACACCAGCCACGGCGGAACGCCGAAGAGCGGCAGCAGCGCCCGCAGGAACACGTCGCCGCTGATGTTCCACTTCTGCCGCAACGCGGTGGCGAAGTTGAAGTACTGGCTCGAGTGATGGGCCTGATGGGTGGCCCAGATCAGCCGTACCCGGTGCGCCGCCCGGTGGTACACGTAGTAGAGCAGGTCCACGCCAACGATGGCGATCGCCCAGGTGTACCACTGGCTGGCGGGCAGGTGCCACGGTGCGACATAGACGTAAAGCGCGGCATATGCCAGCAGAGCGATCCCGTTGAGCACACCGCTCGTGCCGACCGACACCAGGCCCATCCAGATGCTGGCCCATGCATCGGACCTCAGATACGCGCCGGAGGGTGCGCGATCCCCCTCGGTGCGGGCAAGCCTGCGCGCCGCGCCCCACTCAATGATCAGCAATAGGAGAAAGAACGGGACCGCGTACATCACGGGGTCTTGCATCAGCGGCGGCAGCACATCCGAGAATGCCTTTGCCAGGTCCACGACGACACCTCCGCGAAGAGTTTAGCTGGCGCGCCGTTACCGGAAGCTGAGCACCTGACTGCCCCACGCCGACCGGATGTGCAGGTCGACGTCGTTGACGACGGTGTCTTGGCGGTCGATCACCAGGCACGCTCGATCGGCCTCCTGGTACGGCAGCCATTCGGGTTCACCGTCCAGCCCGAGCGGCTTGCCCTGAGTCGCGAAGTTGCGCCAGCGGGCTTGGATCCGCTCGGAGACCACCTTGCCGGTCTTCAGCCCGCCGAGTCGGAACGTCGGGTCCTTAGAGCCGGCGACGAGGTTCCCCCACACAAACGGCAGTTCGGTGGCGTGCGCACCGCCAAGCCGCAGCAACCGCAACATCGGTGTGGCCCAGTCGAATCGGTACAGGTACACCGGGGCGACGGCGCTGTGGCCTTCGGCCAGCCACACCGTCGGCATCCTGAACCCGATGTCGCGCGCCACTCCCATCCCGCGGGCCTTACCACGTAGGCCCGGATACGCCGTGCCGATCTGATCGTCCGTCGGCAGTACCAGATTCGGCTGTTCGGAGGCGATCTGGGTGAACATGGCGTTGATCGCCTCGGGAGTGATGGGCATCAGCGGCGACTTCATCCACCGGAACAGCGCTGCCTCGTGCTTGTTCGTGCCGATGATCAGCGGGACCGGGTGTGATCGGCCCTCGCGCGCCAGCTTCACCGGGTGGTCGGGTACCAAATCACCGTCGATGATCGGGGCGAAGGCCAGCGTGCCCGGGCACTGCAGCGGGACATCGTTGAACAACGTGCGCGACCCCGCGATCACCGCGTCGACCGGTGCATCCGCCAACTGGTCGATGTCGTTGTCGCCCAAACCAAGTGCGGCGAGGAACTGCTCGGCTGTCCGGCGGGCGCGCGTCGAGTCATACACCGAGGTGGCCGGTGAGCTCTGCGCGATCGCGCCTGCGAACAGTCCCTCGGCGGCCGGGCTGGTCAGCAACGTGGTGATGATGCCCGCGCCTGCAGACTCGCCGAACAGCGTCACGCGGTCGGGGTCGCCACCGAAAGCGGCGATGTTCTCGCGGATCCAGTGCAGTGCGTGCAGCACGTCGCGCAGCCCCAGGTTGCTGTCGAACCGGCGTTTTGGCGTGCTGAACGACGACAGATCCAGAAATCCGAAGGCGCCGAGCCGGTAGTTCACCGTGACGACGACCACGTCGTCGCCTGAGGCCAGCACTCGGCCGTCGTACAGCGGTTGATTGGCGGAACCGAGGACATAGGCGCCGCCATGGATCCACACCATCACCGGCCTGCGGTCACCGCCCGCGATCCGCGACGACGCCCAGATGTTGAGCGTCAGGCAGTCATCGCCCTGTGGCGCGCCGAGGTCGATCGGAATGCGTGGCTCCACCGGCTGCGGACATACCGGTCCGAACGTGGTCGCGTCGGCGACCTCGCTCCACGGCTCGGGCGGCTCGGGCGCCCGCCACCGCAGTTCACCGGTCGGCGGGGCGGCGTAGCGCACCCCTTTCCACGCCGTGACGCGCCCGTCGTCGACGCCACGGACCAGGCCGTAGGCGGTTTCGACAACAGTCGTGCGCATTCCTTGAGGCTACCCATGGGTAGCACGACTAACCGGGAGATTCTGATCACGTGTCGCGCCCACGATTCAGCGCATTTTCGTCGGCTAGGTTGGTTGCGTGCGCAAGTGGGTGCTGCTGATCGCAGCGATTGCGGTCGAGGTTGCGGCAACGCTGTCTTTGCGGGCGTCGCAAGACCATTCGGCGTGGCTGGTGGTGGTGGTCGCCGGCTACGTCGGTTCGTTCATCCTGCTGACGCTCGTGTTGCGGACCGGGATGCCGATCGGCGTCGCATACGGCATCTGGGGCGCGTGCGGCACGGCGGCGACGGCGGTGCTGGCCGCCGCAATCTACGGTGATCCGTTCACCTGGCCGATCGCGGCGGGCATCGGCCTGATCATCGCCGGCGTGCTGCTCGTTGAGTTCGGCTCGCAACGGGCCACCGCGGACGAATCTTGATGTGGCTGGTGCTTGCCGGCGCGATCGCCGTCGAGGTCTTCGCGACGCTGTCGCTGCGCGCCTCCGACGGCTTCCGCAAGAAGGCGTGGATTGCGCCCGTCGTCGCGGGTTATCTCGTATGTTTTTATCTGCTCTGGCTGTCGCTGTCGCTGGGCATGCCGGTCGGCATCGCGTACGGGGTGTGGACCGCGTGCGGCGTCGCGTTGGTTGCCGTCATCGCCCGATACCTGTTCGCTGAACCGCTGACCTGGGTGATGGTGCTCGGCATCGTGCTGATCATCGCGGGCGTGCTCACAATTGAGATGACAGGCGCCGCGCACTGAGTGCACCGGCAAGTGCCATCACCGCCACGCCGGCGACGGGAACGGAAAGCAGGCCGATGCGCAGGCTCGTGGCGTCGGCGACGACGCCGACAAGCAATGGTGCGCCGAAGAAGCCCACCCGCATGAGCCAGGTCACCGCCGTCAATCCGGTCCCGGGCCGCATGCCTGGCAACTGATCCGCGCCGTGCATGGCGGCCGGTATCAGCGTCGCGACACCCAGCCCCGCGGCTGCGAATCCCGCGATCGTGCCGGGCACGCTGGGAAACGCCAGCGCGGCGCCCATCCCGACGGCGGCGACGAATCCGCCTGACCGCGCCACGACGCGCTCGCCGAAGCGGTCCACCAATCGGTCCCCGATCAGCCTGCCGATGAACATGAACCCGACCAGCGCGACGTAGCCGAACGCCGCCACCGCTCCCGGTGCGCCGAGGCTGTCGCGCAAATAGAGTGTGGCCCAAGAACTTCCAGCATCCTCGACGGTGGCACCCGCGATCGCGATCACCACAAGGGCTACCAGCGTCGCGTACACCGCGATGCCCGCGCCTCCCCCGCCCCCTGACCGCGACGACAGATGGTCGTCATGGTCGGGGCCGCGCAGCAAATACGGATATGCGAAAACGACTACGACGCTGAACACCACGCCGGCGATCGACAGATGTATAGCCCTCGGCATGTGTATCGCGATCGCACCCGCACCCATCAAACCGCCAAGGATCGCGCCGACCGCCCACACGGCGTGAAACGAGTTGATGATCGACCGGCCATAGTTGCGCTGCACCCGAAGGGCGTGCGCGTTCTGCGCGACGTC
>JAJKIB010000496.1 GCA_021154745.1 Mycobacterium sp. | reverse complement strand
GTGTCCCTGTCGATCTTCGCCGAAGGCATGTGGGCTGTCGTGATGGCGCTCCAGGTCATCGAACTCGACAACGACCCCGCGTCGCTGTCGCTCGTCGCCACGTGCCTCGGCGCCGGCCTGGTCGCCTTCGTGTTGGTCGGCGGGCTGGCCGCCGACCGAATCAGCCAGCGCGCCATCATTATCGCGGTCGAAACCGTCAATGTGATCGCGGTGTCGACGATCGCCACCCTGGGACTCCTTGGCGCCCTGCGGATCTGGCACATGGCGGTGGCCGCCGCCGCACTCGGCATCGCGGCGGCTTTCTTCTTCCCCGCCTACAGCGCAATCCTGCCCAGGATTCTGCCCGCCGAGCAGCTGCTAGCCGCCAACGGCGTCGAAGGCGTCATGCGCCCGGTTTTTCAGCGCGCCGTCGGCCCGGCCATCGCCGGCCTCGTGGTCGGTGCAACGTTCCCATCGCTGGGCGCGGTCGTGGTCGCGGTGCTGTTCGCCATCGGCCTGCTGCTGCTGGTGGCCACCGGGCCTGCGATCAAAAAGCCTGTGCACCAACCTGATCACGTGCGGCCGCATCTACTGCGCGACCTCCGTGAGGGCTTCGTGTTCATGGTGCGTACGCCGTGGCTGTTATGGACGCTGCTGTTCGCCAGCATGTTCGTGCTCCTGGTGCTGGGACCGATCGAGGTACTGCTGCCGTTCATCGCCAAGCAACGCTTCGAAGACGGCGCGCGAACATTCGGCTTCATCCTGGCGTTCTTCGGCGCCGGTAGCGCACTCGGCGCGCTGGCGGTGTCGTCGCGCCGGCTGCCGCGTCGCTACCTCACGGTGATGATGACGATGTGGAGTGTCGGCTCGATACCGCTGGTCATCGTCGGCGTCACGTCGTCGTTCCCCCTGATGGCCGTGGCGACGTTCGTCATCGGCTGCACCGACGGCGCGGGCATGGTGATCTGGGGCACGCTGCTGCAGCGGCGAGTCCCGACGGAGATGCTGGGGCGGGTATCGAGCCTGGACTTCTTCGTGTCACTGGCATTCATGCCGGTGTCGTTCGCGATTGTCGGCCCGCTCTCGAAAGTCGTTTCGATGCAGACGATTTTCCTGGTGGCCGGCATCGCGCCGGTGCTGCTCGCGGCGGTCGCGATGTATGCGGCCCGGATGCGCCAGGACGAGCTGACGAACCCGTTGCGCTAGACGCCAAAAATTGGCGGAAGTGCGAGCACCATCACGAGACCCCAGAAGAAATGGGTGAGCATCGGTGCAAGCACGCCGCCGGTGGCTCGGCGTTCCCACGCACAGACCGCACCGACGATCACTCCGGCGAACGCCAGCATCGGGTTGCCGGTCGCCAGTATCGTGACGACGTAGATAACAGTCGATACCACCGCCGGGTACGCCTTGCCCAGCGCGGTATACAGCGCTCCTCGGAAGTACAACTCCTCAGCGACGCCGTTGATCACCGTGATGAAAACCACCAGCACCAGCGGACCCTGACTGGCGAAATCGAGTACCCGCGTGACGAATTCACGCACGCCGGGAATCTCGCGGGCAATCAGACCACCCACCAGGAACGCGGCCCCGAGCGCCAACCCCGCGACGGTCCCGGTGATCACCGGCCGCTGGTTTCGGCCGCGGAACCGCACGCAGCCGAGATGCAGCGGGCCGGACGCGAAGGCACCCAGCGCCCAGACCGCCGCAAGCGCCAGCGTGAGCCAGTAGAACGACTCGTCGCCCGGCTGGCGGGTCAACGAATACCCAAGCAGCGCACCGCCGATCACCAACACGACAACGACGACGATCCGCCGCCGCAGCACAGTGCTGGGCGGTTCGTGGTGCGGCACGGCGACGGCGGTGGCGATGCCCCGGATGTCGTCCAGGAGTCCCGCGGTTTGCGTCATGCCGGCCTTGGCTTCGGTACGAGGTTGATCACCGTGTCGAGTCCGGTTCGCAACGCGGCCGCGACGGGGCCCGGCACCAGCCCGAGCAGGCCCAGTGCCGGCCGTGCGATCGACGGGGTGACGGCCCGCGCCAGCTGTTGAATGCGCACCGTGTCACCACCGGCCCACGCCGGATCGGTGTCGGCCAGATGGTGCGGATCGGCCAGCGCATTGACCGGTCGCGGCCGATCGCTCGACAGCGCACGGGATATCGCGTCGTCGATACCCAGCAGCCCGGCGGGTGGGTCCGGCACGACATCGCGTAACCGCGCCTCGGAGGCCATCATCGGATGGTCAAGGGACGCCACGAGATCGGAGGCCAGTCCGCCGGGCACGGGCAGCACCGCGGCCGTCATCCACGACACCACGCCGGCGTCCACCATGGGCATCGGCAATTCCGCGCGCCACTTGCCGGAGATTCGCGCATAGGCCCGCAGCAGCTCGCTGTACGACGTCGTCTCGGGTCCGATGATGTCGTACGCACCGGCCGGCACGCGCGCACCGTCGGCGGCGGCGACGAGGTAGTAGAGGACATCGCGGATCGAGATCGGGTCCATCGGGTTCGCCGACCAGGCGGGCATCGGAATCAGCACGAAGCGGTCGCCGACGTAGCGCAGCATCTCGAAGGACGTCGAGCCCGAGCCGATGATCATCGCTGCACCCAGCCACACCACGTCGGGTCCGCCGTCGACGCTCAACGCGTGCGCCACCTCGGCGCGACTGATCAGATGTTCGGAGAGTTCGTCGTCATCAGGGACGAACCCACCCAGATACACGATCCGCCGAACGCCGACGTCCTTGGCGGCGTTCGCGACATTGGCGGCGGCTCGGTTGTCAGCGTCGCGGAAGTCCGGTTGGCCGATGCCGTGCACCAGGTAGTAGACGACGTCGATCGGACCGGCGTCGGCGAACGCCTTCTTGGCCGCGGCGTCGTCGTGCGCATCCAGGGCAACGCCGGTGACCTGGTCGGCCCAGCCGAAGTCGGCCAGCCGCTCGGGGTTTCGGGTGGCGGCGACGACGTCGTAGCCCTCATCGAGCAGTGCACAGACGAGCCGCGAGCCAACATAGCCGGTTGCGCCGGTTACCAGTATTCGCACGGAACTCACCGTACGGAGGTACCCACACCCACCGAATCGAAATCAAATTATCGGCCGCGTAATCGCCGCATCGACGGCACGCTCAGCATCCTGTGGGCCGAGAGGCCTTGTGCTGGTATGGAATTAGTAGTAGTGCGGCTAGTTGATTGCGTCGCGATGCAACTCGATGAGCCGCTGATAGACCTGCGCGTTGTGTCGATTGTTGGCGATCTCGGCGTCGGAGAGCTCGCGCCGGACGCTGCCAGGCACACCGGTGACCAGCGACCGCGGCGGCACCACGATGCCTTGCGGGACGAGGGCGCCCGCCGCGATCAATGAGCCCTTTCCGATCGTCGCGCCGTTGAGGATGACCGCGCCCATCCCGATCAGCGCGTCGTCCTCCACGAGGCAGCCGTGTAGCACGGCGTTGTGGCCGACGCTGACCCCGGCGCCGACGCTGACCGGGAACTCCGTGTCGACGTGGATGGTGACGCCGTCCTGGATGTTGGTGCCGAACCCAATCTCAATGGGCTCCGCTTCGGCACGCAGCGTCGCGCCGTACCAAACGCTCGCCCTCGCGGCAAGCGTGACCTGACCGATCACGCTCGCGTTGGGCGCGACCCAGGACTCTGCGTGCAGATGGGGTGCGCGTCCGCGGATGGGCAGGATCAACGGTTCAGGCATGCACGTCATCGTATTCATCGGTTGATTGGCAGCCGAAGCCGCGCTATCGGTTTGGCTCTAGCTCGCGGAGGCTATATCCCCTGCTCTTTTTCCATGTGAGTGAATCTCGTTCGCTACCAATGATGTTGGACTCGCCTAGCTTGAGCCGGCTTATCAGACGCAGAAATCATGTTGGGACAGAAGAAATCACGGGAACGCACAGTCGCGGGTTGTAAGAATGACCCATGGACATCAGCGTCGTGGTCGCATCCCGGCCCAACCGGCCCCCGGAACAAGATCTGCGCACGGCTGTCGTCGCGGATCGACTCGGCTATGGGGAGGTGTGGGTCGGCGAGGGCTGGGTCTGGGACTGCTTCGCGCTGGCCACCGCGATCGGATTGGCCACACACCACATCGCACTGACGATCGGGCCGGTGCCGGTGTCGCTGCGCGACCCGGCGATGATCGCGGTGGGCGTGGCGTCGGTAGCCGCCCTCACTGACCGAACGGTGGGTGTCGCCCTCGGCGCGTCGAGCACTCGATTCGTGGAGGGGATGCACGGCCGGGCGTGGCTCCGGCCGGGCACGGCGCTGGCCGAGAGTGCCCAGGTCGTCCGCCGTCTGCTCAGCGGGGAAAGAACCGACTTCCAAGGCGAGGTGCTCTCCACGCGCGGCTACCGGCTGACGCTGGACCCGCCCGGTGGGCCGCTCACGATCGCGGCTTTCGGCGACCGCGCTGTCAGGACGGCCGCCGCTCACGCCGACCGCATGGTGCTCGACCTCGTCTCGCCGCAGTTGGCTGGCGAGTACCGCGCGAAGCTGGACGCGGCCGCGACAGCGGCAGGCTGTCCGGCGCCCACGCTGGCCGCGTGGATCCCGGCCGCGATCGACCCGAACCCCGACTCGTACGCCGAGCTCATGGACAGCCTGGTCGGCTACCTCGAGGTGCCCGGATACGGCGAGATGTTCTCTGCAGCCGGCTTCAGGGACGCGGTGCAGGCGGCCGGTGCCGGCGCCACGCGTGCGGAGCAGCTCCACGCGCTGCCACCGGACGCGGCGAGCCGGATCGGCCTGGTCGGCGATGTCGATACGGGGCGCGCGCGTCTGGAGGCCTACGCCGCGGCCGGACTCGACGAGGTGGTGCTCGTGCCGGCCACCGCGGGCGACCCAGGCGGCGAACGCACCCTGACCGCGCTCGCACCGTTCCGCTAGACGCCCTGGTAGACCTTGCGATAGCTCGACGGCGACATCCCCACTCCGCGACGCAGGTGGTGGCGCAGATTGCCGCCCGATCCCAGACCGGCCCGGCGGGCGACCTCGTCGACGGGCAGATCATGCGACTCCAGTAGCTCACGGGCGCGGTCGACGCGGCGGCTGCGCACCCACGCACCTGGCGACTGCCCCGTCTCCTCACGGAATCGACGGTTGAAGGTGCGCGCGCTCATGTTCGCGTGCCGCGCCAGCCGCTGCACCGTGAGCTCCTCGTCGAGGTGCTGCAGCGCCCACTCCCGGGTCGCGGCAGTGGAGAAGTGATCCGGCGCAGGCACCTGCCGGTCGATGAACTGCGCCTGTCCACCCTCCCGCCACGGCGGCACCACGCAGTAGCGGGCGACCGCGTTGGCCACCTGTGCGCCGTGATCGGAGCGAACGATGTGCAGGCACAAGTCGATTCCCGCGGCAAGACCCGCCGAGGTGAGCACGTCGCCGTCGTCGACGAACAACACGTTCTCGTCGAGCAGCACCGCGGGATGCATTCGACGCATCGAGTCGGCGAACTTCCAATGCGTGGTCGCCGGACGGCCGTCGAGCAGGCCGGCCGCGGCGAGCACGAACGCGCCGGTGCAGATCGACACCAGCCTCGTGCCGGGCCGAATCCGCGCCAACGCCTCCGACGCCTCCCGCGTCAACACGCCCTCGGTGCGGGCCGACGGGAATCGCGTGCCGGGGATCACGACCGTGTCGGCGGTCTCCAGCGCCTCGGGCCCAGCGGCGGGCAGCAGCTCGAAGCCCGTCGTCGACGCGACCGGGCCCGGCGTGAGCGCACAGCTCACGACGTCATAGAGCGCATTGCCCTCGGCATCGCTCGCGTTGGAGAAGAGTGTCGGCGCGATCGCGGCGTCGAAACCCACCACGGGCGGCAGCAGCAGGACGGCGATGCGATGCATGGCGCCATTTTGGCATGTTTTTGACGGCTGGTGTCATTCATGCCACTAGTCGCGGTCCCGAGGATCCGCGACAGTGATTCGGTGACGTTCACCGCCGCGCAGAAGAGCACGCCCGTTGGCCGCATTCACTGGGCCTGGGTGGTGGCCGCCGTCAGCTTCATCGCGATCCTCGGCGCGGCGGGTTTCCGC
>JAJKIB010000495.1 GCA_021154745.1 Mycobacterium sp. | reverse complement strand
CGCCGCCGGGGCCCGGGCGGGGTCCGCCGGGACGCCCACCCGCTGCCGGACGGGGTCCGCCCGGACGTGGGGGCATATTGCCCGGCGACATACCGGGCCGTGGGGCACCGGGACGCGGCGCCTGCGGGCGCGGAATCGGCCGGTCAACCGGCTGGGCCGAGGAGAAGGGATTATTGCCGACACGCGGCGTGCGCGCGGCGGGTTTGGGCGCGGGGCCGGGCCTCGGACCAGGCGTTGCGCCCGGAGTGGGAGGCGGCGGGGTCGGCGCGGGCGCCGCAGGCGGGGCCGCCGCTGCCGCCGGAGGAGGCGCGGCAGTCGGTTCCGCGGGGGGCGCCGCGGGCTTCGGGGCGGGTGCCTTGTCCGGGGCCGCCGTTGTCGCCGCGGCCTTGGCCGGTGAGCCGTTGCCGTCGGCCTTGACCTTCTCGGGGGCCGGCTTCGCGCCGCCGAATGATTGGCGCAACCGTCGCGCGACGGGGGCCTCCACTGTGGAGGATGCTGATTTGACGAATTCGCCCTGTTCGCTCAGCCGGGCGAGAACTTCCTTACTGGTAACACCGAGTTCCTTAGCCAACTCGTGTACGCGGGCCTTACCTGCCACTACTTCTCCTGTCTAAGAGGCGACAGCGGTAGTAGGCCGCGCCTCGGGTTTAGCTATGACGCATGGTCATCGGGACTTCACGGTGTGCTCATGTTCTTCGCTACCTGTTCTATTGACCGGGGTGGTCGGGTGCTCCGATTTCTCGAAGTGCTCGATCACCGCGGATGTATCCGGTGAGCCGGTGATGCGCAGCGCTCGTGCGAACGCTCGCCGCCGAATCGCTGCGTCTAAGCATGCCTGGTCGGGATGCAGCCATGCACCCCGCCCCGGCAGTTTTCTCGCTGCATCAACGGTCACGGCGTATCCGCCATTCCCGTCGACAGCGACTACTCGAAGCAGCTCGACAGCCAGCTCTCGCTTCCGGCAGCCGACGCACGTCCGCACCGGTCCCCGGAGGGCGTCGGTAGCGGAGCGGGCATCAGTAGCCGAAGTCTCGCGCTGGATCACAGCTGAGTCTACCGTCTGGGTGCTCGCGAACTGAAACGGCAGTACTGGTCGTCGAGGTTTACCGGTCGTGCACCGCCCCGTGCGCGGCATCGGGGTTCGGCTGGGGCTTACTGGTTGGTGCGGCGTCGCTTCGGATGTCGATGCGCCAGCCGGTCAGCCGGGCCGCCAGCCGGGCGTTCTGACCCTCCTTGCCGATGGCCAGCGACAGCTGGAAATCGGGCACCACCACGCGGGCGGCACGTGAGGACTCGTCGATGACGCTGACCGATACCACCTTGGCCGGCGACAGCGCGTTGGCCACGAACCGGGCGGGGTCCTCGTCGTAGTCGATGATGTCGATCTTCTCGCCGGACAGCTCGCTCATCACGTTGCGCACCCGCTGACCCATCGGCCCGATGCAGGCGCCCTTGGCGTTGAGGCCTGGCACCCGCGAGGTGACCGCGATCTTGGAGCGGTGGCCGGCTTCCCGCGCGACGGCAACGATCTCGACGGACCCGTCGGCGATCTCGGGAACCTCCAGCGAGAACAGCTTGCGCACCAGGTTGGGGTGGGTGCGCGACAGCGTGATCAGTGGTTCGCGGGCACCACGGGTGACGCCGACGACGTAGCACCGCAACCGGTCGCCGTGTTCGTACCTCTCACCTGGGACCTGCTCGGCGGCGGGAATGACACCCTCGGATCCCTTGGTCTCGCTGCCCATTCGGACGACGACCAGACCGCGGGCGTTCGCGCGCGCATCTCGCTGGATGACCCCTGCGGCGATGTCGCCCTCCCGCGCCGAGAACTCTCCGTAGTTCTTTTCGTTCTCGGCGTCGCGCAACCGCTGCAGGATAACCTGACGCGCGGTGGTGGCTGCGATGCGGCCGAATCCCTCTGGGGTGTCGTCCCATTCGTGGATGACGTTGCCGTCGTCGTCTGTTTCGCGTGCCAGTACCTTGACGAGCCCGGTCTTGCGGTCGATCTCGATGCGCGCGTCAGCCTCGTGGCCTTCGGTATGGCGGTAGGCGGTCAGCAGCGCGGATTTGATGGTCTCGACGACGACGTCGACCGAGATGCCCTTGTCGGCCTCGATGGCGTGCAATGCGGCCATGTCTATGTTCACGCTGAAGCCTCCTTCCCAGATTGGCCGGCCAGCTCCAGCTCACGCTGGTTTGGCGGCGAAAACTCAACCTGGACAACGGCTTTGGTGATGCCGCCGACAGGCAGTTCGCGTACCGAGAAGTTGGCCCTTGCGCCCTCGCGCACCACGAGTCGCACAGTGCCGTCCCGGATCTCGCCGAGCCGGCCGGTCAGTTGCGAGCCGTCGGACAGGGTGAGCTCGACCTTGCGGCCACGCGCACGCCGGTAGTGCTTCTCGGTGGTCAGGGGGCGATCGACCCCGGGCGAGGTGACCTCCAGGACATACGGTGGGCCGTCGATGCGGTCCAGCAGATCGGACGCGGACCGCGACAGGGCAGCGATCGAGTCGAGGTCCAGAGGATCGTCGCCGTCGGCGACCACGGTGATGCGCGCTGGGCGGACCGCGGTGTCGATCACCACGTCTTCGATCTCATAGCCAGCGCGCGTGAACTCGCCGTCGAGTAGCTCGATCACCTGTTTCTGCGACGGTAATCCCGCAGACCGCTCCGTCACGGCGAGCTCCTCATCTTGAATTGTC
The DNA here is from genome assembly GCA_021154745.1 of Mycobacterium sp. Lineage (GTDB taxonomy): Bacteria > Actinomycetota > Actinomycetes > Mycobacteriales > Mycobacteriaceae > Mycobacterium. The sequence continues at coordinate 15,876 of JAJKIB010000495.1, read as the reverse complement.
CGGGCACGATTCCGCGCTGCGCACCTTGGAACCGACTATCAACGATACGCCAGAGCCGCCGTGACAAGCCGCAAACGCGCGGCGGCGTCCAGCGAATACACAGTGCGCCAGCAATGGCAGGATGTTGCACGTGCCAAGCCCGTCGCCGACCGTCAGCAGACGACAAATGTTGTTTTCAGCGGCGGCTTTGGCGCTGCTTGGCAGCACGGCCGTCGCGTGTGGGTCGTCGCCGCCACCACCGGAAGTCGACGAGCTGGCCGCGCAACTCGACCGTGCCCGCGCCGACAGCCAGCTCGCCGCCGACGCCGCGGCGGCAACGCCGCCACCGCCGACGGCGCAGGCGCTCACGGCGGTGGCGTCCGAGCGTTCGGCGCACGCGCAGGCCTTGTCCGACGAGCTCGTCCGGATCGTCGGCAAGGATGCGCCGACGACGACCGCGACGAGTACCACCGCTCCACCGGTGAAGGCGCCCACCACCGAGGACGTGATCGCGGCGCTGCGTCAGTCAGCGGACAACGCTGCACAGTTGGCGGCGACGCAGTCCGGCTATCGCGCCGGGCTGCTCGGCTCGATCGCCGCCTCGTGCACGGCGGCCTACACCGTCGCATTGGTGCCGGCTAAGGCGGCGCAATGACCTCACCGGAGCCGACGGCCACCACCACGACAACCACGTCGTCGCGCGCAGCCGAGCCCACAACGCCGGGACGGCCATCTGACGCGGCCAACGGCGCGCTGTTCGACGCGATCGCCACCGAGCACGCGACGACCTACGGCTATGGCCTCGTGTCGGCGCACTCGACGCCCGACGTCAATGACCTGGTGTCGGCCGCGATGGCCGAGCACCGGGACCGTCGTGAGGCGGCCATCGCGATACTCGACGCCCGGTCCGTCGATCCGCCGGTGCCCGCCGCCGGCTATCAGCTTCCGATGGAGGTCGACAACCCGACCGACGCGGCCAACCTGGCGGTGCGGATGGAAGAAGACGCCGCCGTCGCATGGCGGGCAGTGCTCGAGCAGGCAACCGACGAACAGGATCGGGCGTTCGCGGTGACCGCGCTGACGCAGTGTGCGATTACAGCGGCCCGATGGAGCCGCGTGCTCGGCATCTCACCGATCACCGTCGCCTTCCCCGGCGGTTCCGAATAACCGCGAGCAGACGCGAAAACCCCCAGACACCGGCGTTTCCGGGGGTGTTGGCGTCTGCTGACGCTAGGTGGTGACCGCCGCGGAGATGTCGGCCGCGGCGTTGTCGACGGCGATCTCCCGCGTTTCCCCGGTGAACCTGTTGCGCAACTCGACCACGCCGTCGGCCCAGCCGCGGCCCACCACGACGATCCATGGCACCCCGAGCAACTCGGCATCCTTGAACTTCACGCCCGGTGAGGCCTTCCGGTCGTCGAGCAGCACCTCGACGCCCAACCGATCCAATGCGTCGGCCAATTCCGCGGCGCCGGCACGCGCGGCCTCGTCCTTGTTCGCGATCACCACGTGGGCGTCGAACGGCGCCACCGACGATGGCCACCGCAGCCCCAGCTCGTCGTGGTGCTGTTCGGCGATCACCGCGACCAGTCGCGACACCCCGACGCCGTAGGACCCCATGGTCAGCCGCACCGGCTTGCCGTCCTCACCGAGCACGTCCACGCCGAAGGCGTCGGTGTACTTGCGGCCCAGCTGGAAGATGTGGCCGATCTCGATACCGCGTGCCGAGACCAGCGGGCCTGCGCCGTCGGGCGACGGGTCGCCGTCGCGCACCTCGGCGGCCTCGATGGTGCCGTCGGCGACGAAGTCACGGCCGGCGACCAGGCCCACCACATGCTTGCCCGGCTCGTCGGCGCCGGTGATCCACGACGTGCCATCGACCACACGCGGATCGACGAGATAGCGAACACCGTTGGTCAGCAACGCTTTCGGACCGATGTAGCCCTTCGCGAGGAAGCGAAGCTTGGCGAAGTCGGCCTCGTCGAGTAGCGCGTACGCGGCCGGATCCAGCGCGGCCGCCAGCCGCTTTTCGTCGACCTCGCGGTCCCCCGGCACGCCAACCGCGAGCAGCTCCCAATCTTCGCCAGGCTGGCGCACCTTCAGCACCACGTTCTTCAGCGTGTCGGCAGCGGTCACCTCGCGGTCCAAGACGGTGTTGGCCCACTCGACCAGCGTGGCGATCGTCGGGGTGCCGGGCGTGTCGTACACCTTGGCCTCGGGCTGCCCCTCGATCGGCGGCGACTCCGGCACCGTAGTGGTCACCGCTTCGACGTTGGCGGCATATCCCGATTCCAGGCACCGCACGAAGGTGTCCTCGCCGATGTCGCTTTCGGCCAGGAACTCCTCGGACGCGCTGCCGCCCATCGCCCCGGAGACCGCTGAAACGATGACGTAGCGGACACCGAGCGTGGTGAAGATCCGCTGGTAGGCATCGCGGTGCCGGTGGTAGACGGCCTCGAGCCCCGCGTCGTCGACGTCGAACGAATACGAGTCCTTCATGAGGAACTCGCGGCCCCGCAGGATGCCGGCGCGCGGCCTGGCCTCGTCGCGGTACTTGGTCTGGATTTGGAACAGCAGCAAGGGGAAATCCTTGTAGCTGCTGTATTCCCCCTTGACCGTCAGCGTGAACAACTCTTCGTGGGTCGGACCGAGTAGGTAGTCGTTGCCGCGGCGGTCCTGCAGTCGGAACACCCCGTCGCCATACTCGGTCCAGCGGTTGGTCACCTCGTACGGCGCCTTGGGCAGCAGCGCGGGAAACAAAATCTCTTGTCCGCCAATGGCATTCATTTCATCGCGGACGATCTTCTCGATCCTGCGCAGCACCCGCAGGCCGAGAGGCAGCCAGCTGTACAGCCCGGGGCCGATCGGTCGGACGTAGCCGGCCCGGATCAGCAGCTTGTGGCTGGGCACCTCGGCGTCGGCGGGGTCGTCACGCAGGGTGCGCAGGAACAGCTCGGACATGCGGGTTATCACGAGCGACCACCTTACTGACGCGCTCAATCCCTGCCTTGCCAGGTACAGATGCAGGCCTCGTTGCCCTCAGGGTCGGCCAGCACCCAGAATGCCGGCGCCTCCCGATCACTGAGCAGCGTGCCACCCGCGGCGATGGCCGAATCGATCCGGGCCTTGGCCGCCTCGTGCGGCACGTCGACGTCGATGTGGATCCGATTGCGCTGCGGCCGCGGCGCATCCATCTGCTGGAACCAGATGGCCGGGCCACGACCCGTCGGGTCGATCAGCGCGGCGTGCAATTCGGAGCCGGGTTCGTCGGCATACCCCGTGATCGCCTTCCAGAAAGGCCGCACGGCCGGGATGTCGATCGCGTCGATCGCGATTTCCAGTGCCTGAACAGTGCCTGGTGTCTGCTGCAATCCCCTGGCGGCCAGCGCCCCTGAGATTTTGTGTGCCAGCCGAACATCGTGTCCGGTGACCACGCCGACGTCGGCGGACTGCAGCCTCAGCACGGCCCGGTCCGCGCGGATGTCGACCGTCAAATGTCCCTGTCCGTCCGCGCCGACCGCCGAAACCGCAAGCGACGCCGAGTCGGTGACGTCGACCAACGATGGCGCGGGCACTTCGGTGTAGACGGCCCCGAGGATCAGGCGCCAGCCCGCCGAATCGACCGCGTCGGAAATCTGCTGTCGGGTCGGTCTGGTGTCGTCGTCCATCACAACTCGCCGGCCTCGACCGCATCACGCGTGTGCTGCGCGGTGGCAATCTGACGCGCCGAGAACCCGATCCAGAAAGCGGCGATGCCAACCAGCACCGCGATTCCCGCCACCCACAGCAGCGAGTAGGTGTAGCCGTGGTCCAGCGCGTCGAGCTGGCCCGGCGTCATGTCCTTGACGGGCCCGGTGGTGCCGCCCAGCCACAATGTCCGCGAGGTCAGTACTGCCTGGATCACCACCAGCACCACCGGACCACCCAGGTTTTGCACCATCAGGGTGATCGCCGATACCGGCCCGATCTCCTGCGGTCCCGTCTCCGCGATCGCACACAATGGCAGCACGACCGAAATAACCCCAATTCCCAAGCCCCCCACCACGAGTGGCGCAACGAGATTGGGGAAGTACGGGATGTCGCGGTTGAGCGTCGACCCGTACAGCATGGCACCAAACACGAGCGCACCGAAACCGATGACGAGCCAGCGCGGCGAAACATGCGGTGCGATCCGTGCGGCCACCACGTTGCCTGTCCCCATCGCGAGCGCAAACGGGATGAAGCAGAGGCCCGCCCGCAGCGCCGAATAGCCCATCACGTCCTGCACGTAAAGCCCGATGATCACCGTCGCCGTCAGCATCACGCCGCCCGCCATGAACAGTGAGACGAACGTCATGACGCGGTTGCGGTTGTCGAACACCGCGAACGGCACGATCGGGTGGTCGGCGGTGCGCTCGACAATGAGGAACGCGGCGAGGAAGCCCACAGTGGCGATCGCGGCCCCGATCACCCACGGGTCGACCCATCCGCGCGGCGGCCCCTGGGTGAACACCAGCACCGCCGAGGTGCATCCGAGCGTCGCGAGCAGCGCGCCGGTGATGTCGAGCTTGAGTCGCTCGTGATGGGTCTCGCCGATTCGATAGACCGCGATCACGATGATGACGATGCCGATCGGCACGTTGATCAGGAACGCCAGCCGCCAGGAGATGACAGTCAGCAAGCCGCCCAGCACAAGCCCGAGCACCGAGCCGATCCCCTGCATGGCCGCCGACACCGCGAGCGCGCGATTGCGCGCGTGACCGACGGCGTAGGTGGTCGCGATGAGGGCGAGGCCGGTCGGCGCGGCCACGGCGGCGCCGGTGCCCTGCACCGCGCGAGCGGCGATCAACGTGACGCCGTCGTTGGCCACGCCGCACACCAGTGAGGCGATCGTGAACACTCCGACGCCGGACAGGAAGGCCCGCTTATGGCCTATCGCATCCCCGACACGGCCGCCGAGGAGCAGCAACCCGCCGAACGTCAGCACGTAGGCGGTGATCACCCAGCTCTTGGTCACATCGGACAGGTCCAGGTCGGCCTGCATCCGGGGCAGCGCGACGATGACGATGGTGCCGTCGAGAGTCGACATCAGCTGCATGCCGGTGATCGCGATGATCGCGATACCCAGCACGTGGGTCGACAGCGGCGCGGCGGTGCGGCCCGTCGACCCTGAAGAACCGCCAGCCGCAGACATGAATTGCCAGCCTACCGAGGAAGATCGCTAAAGCTCGCTACTGCTCGATGTCGAGCTAAAGCTCTCCCGAATCGATCGCGTCCTTGACTTCCTGCGCATGGGCCACCTGCGCCGAGGTGTAGCCGATGAACAGCGCAGCGCAGCCGACGATGACCGCGACCGCGGCCACCCACAGCAGGCCGTAGGTGTAGCCCTGGTCGAGCGCGTGCAGCTGCGCGCTGTCCATGTACTTCACCGGGCCGGTGGTGCCGCCCAGATACAGCGTGCGCGACGTGATGACGGCCTGGATTACGGCCAGCACGACTGGACCGCCGAGGTTTTGCAGCATCAACGCAATCGCCGACACCGGGCCGATCTGATCGAAGCCGACACCGGCGATCGCCGACACGGTCAGCGGGACGACGATCATGCCGATGCCGAAGCCGCCGACGGTGATGGGCAGGACCAGATTCGGGAAGTACGGGATGCCGCCGTTGAGCGTCGAGCCGTAGAGCATCGCGGCGAGCACCAAAACACCGCCCGCAATCACCAGTACCCGCGGCGGGAACAGCGACACCAGATGCGACGACAAGCCGAGGCCGATGCCGAGCGCGATCACGAACGGGATAAAGCCAACTCCGGCGCGTAATGCGGTGTAGCCCATGATGTCCTGGACGTAGAGGCCGATCAGGACGGTCAGCGTGAACATGACGCCACCGGCCAGGAAGACCGCCGCGAACGTCGCAACGCGGTTGCGATCCTTGAACAGGTCGAATGGGACGACGGGGTTGTCGGCGGTGCGCTCGACGTAGAGGAACGCGATCAGGAAGATCAACGCGGCCAGAGCCGAACCCAGCGTCACCGGCGACCGCCAGCCCTGCTCCGCGCCCAGCGAGAAGCCGAACACCGCCGCCGTGCAAAAGAGGGTGGCCAGGAGGGCCCCGGCGGCGTCGAGCTTCAGCCGCTCGCGCTGGGTCTCCCGCAGCGTGGTGCGGGCCAGATAGATCATCAGCAGACCGATCGGTACGTTCACCAGGAACGCCCACCGCCACGACACCTCGGTCAGCGCTCCGCCGACCACGAGGCCCATCACCGAACCGACGCCGGTCATCGCGGCGAACACCGCCGTCGCGGCGTTGCGCGCCGGGCCCTTGGGGAAGGTCGTCGCGATCAAGGCCAGACCCGTTGGAGAGGCGATCGCGGAGCCAACGCCCTGCAGCAGCCGGGCGGTCACCAGGGTGGTCTCGTCCCACGCGACACCGCACAGGATCGAGGCGATGGTGAACAGCGCGACGCCGACGATGAAGGTGCGCTTGCGGCCAATGGTGTCGCCGAGACGACCGCCCAGCAGCATCAGGCCGCCGAAGGTCAGCACGTAGGCGGTGATGACCCAGCTGCGGCCCGCGTCGGAGAGGCTCAGTTCGTCCTGAATCTTAGGAAGCGCAACGATGGCGACAGTGCTGTCCATAGTGGCGAGCAGCTGCATGCCGCCGATCGCGATCACCGCAGCAAAGAACCGCCGCGACGGCAGCCAAGCCGGGGACCTGCCCGTTCGCGCCAAAGTGGTGTGTGTGCTCTTTTGGAAGTTCACTGGAACCGCCCGGTTTGCCCCGCCTTCGGCGTCGCGGCGCATGGCTGCGCGCTCTGCGTCATTGAGAGCCGTCATAGCGGGTTACCTTACAGTAATCTTAAGAATCCTTTAACCGCCGAACGCGGCAACCGAGCCGATCACGATGATCGCGGGAGGCCGAATGCCCTCCTCGCGGATCCGCTCGGGCGCGTCGGCCAGGGTGGCGCGCAAAGTCCGCTGTGCCGACGTCGTGCCCTGCTGCACCACCAGAACGGGCGTATCCGCTGGTCGGCCGCCTTCCAGCAGCACCTTGGTGAACAGCTCGATGCGTTCGACGGCCATCAGCAAAACGATCGTGCCGGACATCGCGGCCAGCGCGTTCCAATTCACTAACGATTCGGGGTGCCCGGGCGCAATATGGCCGCTGACCACCACGAACTCGTGGGTGATGGCGCGGTGCGTGACCGGCACGCCGGCCAATGCCGGAACGGCTATGGCACTCGTCACACCCGGCACAACGGTGACAGGAATCCCAGCATCCGCGCACGCGAGCAGCTCTTCGTAGCCGCGCGCGAACACGAACGGGTCGCCGCCCTTGAGCCGCACGACGAACTTGCCCGCCTTGGCCCGGTCGATGAGGACGTCGTTGATCGCGTCCTGGGCCATCGCCCGCCCGTACGGGATCTTGGCAGCGTCGATGACTTCGACCTGCGGGGGCAGCTCGGCGAGCAGCTCTGGTGGCGCCAGCCGGTCGGCGACGACCACGTCGGCGTTGGCCAGCAGCCGCCTGCCGCGCACGGTGATCAGCTCCGGGTCGCCCGGTCCGCCGCCGACCAGGGCCACCCCGCCGCGCACGACGCCGGGCGCCTCCGTGCCTTTCAAGGCGATGACCCCCTGCTGAAGCGCCTCGTGGATGGCCGACCGGATCGCTGCCGACCGGCGGTGCTCGCCGCCCGCCAGCACGCCGACCGACAATCCTTCGTACTCGAACGAGGCGGGCGTGACGGCGGTGCCCTCGCGGGCCACGTCGGCGCGCACACAGAAGATGTGCAGGCGCTCGGCGTCCGCGACGACGGCGGCGTTGACGTCGGGGTCGTCGGTGGCCGCGATCACATACCACGCGCCATCGAGATCTCCGTTGCGAAACTCCCTGAGCGTCAACGTGATTCCTGACATGCCCTCCACAGCCGGGGTGGCACTGCGGGTGATCACGTGCACGTCGGCTCCGTTGGCGATCAACAGCGGCAGGCGGCGCTGCGCGACGGTGCCCCCGCCGACGACGACGACCTTCTTGCCGGTCAGGCGCAGGCCGACGAGGTAGGCGTTATCGCTCACCCGGCGAGCTTAGAGGTTGCCGCCGCGGCCACGAAGCGGGTTATCGCTTGCGGTTCCGCGGCCGGGTGGGTGTGCAGATATGACGCATGGATTCCGCGGTCGACGGCGCCGTCGCGGACCGTGGGCACATCACGCCCGGCGAAGGCCCACGCGGGTGGGTAGCTGTTAGCGAACGTGACTGTGGTGCGGTGAAATTCGTGTCCCATGACGCGATCGCCGATGGTGTGCAGCGGCGAGTCCGCCACCGCAACGGCCTCCCGGTAACCGAGCGTGAGCCGGTCGGTGAACCGCGCCGATCCGGACAATGCACCGCACATCGGATACCCGTCGAGGTCGTCGACCAAAAACGTCAGGCCCGCGCATTCGGCGTGTATCGGCGCGCCGCCGGCGGCCAGGTCGTGGATCTGTTGGCGCACAACATCATTGGCGGACAACTCGGTGCTGAACTGCTCTGGGAATCCGCCGGGCAGCACCAGCGCGGCGGTCTGCGGCGGCAGCAAATCGGTCAAGGGGTCGAATTCGACGACGTCGGCGCCGGCGGCCCGCAGCAGTTCACCGTGTTCGGTATAGCCGAAGCTGAACGCCTTACCGGCCGCCAGCGCGACGGTGACATTCGCGGCTGCGGGCGCGGCGACGGCGGGATCCCACGGCTCGTCGGTCACTCGACTGGACGCCGCGGCGGCGATACCAACGATGTCCACGTGGCGGCCCACCAGTTCGGCCATCGCATCGACGGCTGCCCGCGCCCGCTCGCCGTGTTCGACAGCGGTCACGAGGCCAAGGTGTCGTGACGGGACGGACAGTTCGCCGGCGCGCGGGATCGCCCCGAACACCGGTACGCCGGCGTGCCCGCACGCCTGGCGCAGCACCTCCTCGTGCCGGGGCGAGCCGACCCGGTTGAGGATCACCCCCGCGATGCGCACCCCCTGGTCGAACGTCGAAAAGCCGTGCAGCAGAGCCGCAATGCTGTGGCTTTGACCGCGGGCGTCGACAACCAGGACAACCGGGGCACCGAGCAGCGCGGCGACGTGGGCGGTCGATCCGAACGCGGTGCCAGTGGTACTTTCCTCGATGCGTCCGTCGAACAGTCCCATCACGCCCTCGACGACCGCTATGTCGGCGCCCGCGCTGCCATGCCGATACAGCGGGCCGATCAGCCGCTCCCCGACGAGCACCGGGTCCAGATTGCGCCCCGGCCGTAGCGCCGCCAGCGCGTGGTAGCCGGGGTCAATGAAGTCGGGGCCGACCTTGAACGGCGCCGTGCGTCGCCCGGCTCGACGCAGCGCGCCCATCAAACCCGTTGCGACGGTAGTCTTTCCGCTGCCCGAAGCCGGCGCAGCAATGACAACGGCGGGAACGCTCACGCCCACCTCAACAACCCCAATCCCCGCGAGCGTGCGTGTCTGCAGACGACACGCCGACCGAAAGCCAAAGTTTGCGCACGCTCGTCGCGGACGCCGTCGCACGAATGGTCGGATACAACTCCCGACGAGTGCTGGTGCGAGGGTGCGCAAACTCCCGAAAACTGACGGCGTGTCGGCCGCAGACACGCACGCTCGCGCGAAAGCCTCACCACTCGATGCCCTTCTGGCCCTTGCGGCCGACGTCCATCGGGTGCTTGACCTTCGTCATCTCGGTGACAAGGTCGGCCGCGTCGAGTAGCGGCTGCGGCGCATCGCGGCCGGTGATCACGACGTGCTGAGCGCCCGGCCGGGCCGCCAACGTCGCGATCACTTCGTCAACGTCGACCCATCCCCACTTCAGCGGATAGGTGAACTCGTCGAGCACATAGAAATCGTGCCGCTGCTCGCCAAGCCGACGGGCGATCTCCGCCCAGCCATCGGCGGCGGCCGCCGCATGGTCGACCTCGGTGCCGTGCCTGCGCGACCACGACCAGCCCGCGCCCATCTTGTGCCACTCCACGGGTCCGCCGACGCCGTGCTCGTCGTGCAGCCGGCCGAGCTCACGGAAAGCGGCTTCCTCGCCCACTTTCCACTTCGCGCTCTTGACGAACTGAAAGACGGCGATGTTGAACCCCTGATTCCAGGCCCGCAGCGCCATGCCGAACGCCGCCGTCGACTTCCCCTTGCCCGCGCCGGTATGCACGGCGAGCAGCGGAGCGTTGCGCCGGGCACGGGTTGTCAGCCCATCGTCGGGAACGGTCAGCGGTTGACCCTGTGGCATCGAGGTTCTCCTATGCAGCGATACGCACGACGTCGGTGAGCGCGTCGGCGCGCAGCTGTGCCAACCGCACTGCAGGCGCACCGAGATGACTGGCCAGCTGCTCGGCCAAACCCAGTCGCACATGGGACGTTTCGCAGTCCACCACGACGGCTGCAGCACCCTCAGCAACAAGCATCGCTGCGGCCGTCCGCGCGCGACCCAGCGGGTCAGACCCGCCGGTAGCACGCCCATCGGTCAGTACCACGACGAGGCTGCGTCGCGCCCGGTCGCGCGCCTTCTCGCGCACCACCACATCGCGCGCAGCAAGTAAGCCTTGCGCCAGTGGCGTTTTCCCGCCGGTGTCGAACCGGGCCAGCCGTCGGCTCGCGATGTGCACCGACGACGTCGGCGGCAACAACAGCTGGGCGTCCTGCTGCCGGAACGTGATCACTGCCACCTTGTCGCGGCGCTGATATGCGTCTCGCAACAGCGACAGCGTCGCACCGCTGACCGCCGACATCCGGTCGCGCGCGGCCATCGACCCCGACGCGTCGACGACGAAGATGACCAGATTGCCTTCGCGGCCTTCCCTGATCGCCCGACGGACGTCGTCGGGTTCGGGACGTGGCCGGCCAGGCCGGCGCTGCCGACTTGCGGCGGCCAGCAGTGTCCCGAACACATGGAGGCCGTGGCCGGCCTTTCGTTCGGCGGTCGCCGAGATCGCCTTTCCGGTGCGGTTGCGGGCACGCGACCGCCGACCCGGCGCACCCTCGCCGACGCCGGGCACCACGAGCGCCCGGGTACGAAACGCGGGCGACGGCGCCGCGCTCGGGCGGGGGTGTGAGCTTGAATTATGCTGCGGCACCGAGCTTTCGGACTCGGGCGTCGATTCGCCACCGCCCGGCGGCTCCGGGTCGGGGTCGGGGTCCAGGTCAGGCGCGTCGGCGGACTCCCCCGCCTGAGCCATTGCGTCGTCGAGGACGTCAGGGTCAAGCCCGGGGTCGTCGAAGGGGTCACGGCGACGCCGGTGCGGCAGTGCGAGTTCCGCGGCCACCCGAATGTCCTCTTCCGCCACCGCAGATGCGCCACGCCATGCGGCATGCGCGACGGCCGTGCGTGCTATCACCAGATCGGCCCGCATCCCGTCGACATCAAAGGCGGCGCACAACGCCGCGATGCGCCGTAATTCGTTGTCCGGCAAGCAAACAGCATCGACCGTTTCGCGCGCTGTGGCGACGCGACGAGCGAGTTCGGCGTCCGCTTCGGCGTATCGGTCGGCGAATGCTACGGGATCGGCTTCAAACGCCATCCGCTGCCGGATCACGTCGGCGCGGACGTCGACGTCGCGCGAGGCATGCACGTCGACGGTCAGCCCGAACCGGTCAAGCAGCTGTGGCCGCAGTTCGCCCTCTTCGGGGTTCATCGTGCCGATCAACACGAAACGGGCGTCGTGACTGTGCGAAACGCCGTCGCGCTCGACATGCACGCGGCCCATCGCGGCGGCGTCCAGGATCACATCAACCAAATGGTCATGCAGCAGGTTGACCTCGTCGACGTACAGGACGCCGCCGTGCGCGCGTCCCAGCAGGCCCGGCGAGAATGCGTGCTCGCCATCGCGCAGCACCTTCTGCAAGTCAAGCGACCCCACCACTCGATCCTCGGTGGCGCCGATCGGCAGCTCGACGAGCGAAGCTCCGTCCACGGCTGCCAGCACGTGCGCCAGGGCGCGCACGGCAGTCGACTTCGCGGTGCCCTTCTCACCGCGGATCAACACGCCGCCGATCTCGGGCCGCACCGCGCACAACAAGAGCGCCAGCCGCAGCCGGTCATGGCCGACGATCGCGTTGAACGGGTACACCCGTGTCGATTCCCGGGTCGCTTCGCTCCTGCCCTCCGGCATCACGGCTTCACCATCGGCACGTGTGGGATGCCGTCGTCAAGGAACTCGTCGCCGTCGCGAACGAATCCGTTGTGGCTGTACATCTCCGCCAAGTACGTCTGTGCGTTGATGCGGCACGGATAGTCGCCGACCTCGGCCAGCGCGGCCTGCAGCAGTCGGTTGGTGTGGCCATGACCGCGGGCGCTGCGCTTGGTGCAGACCCGGCCGATGCGGAAGCCCTTCTGCCCGCCGGGATGTTCCTCCATCAGCCGCAGCGTCGAGATGACTTCGCCGTCGGGGCCTTCGAGCCAGAAGTGGCGAGTTTCGGCGGAGAGGTCGCGGCCGTCCAACTCGGGGTACGGGCATGCCTGTTCGACGACGAACACCTCGACCCGCAGCTTGAGCAGTTCGTAAAGCGTCGCGGCGTCGAGGTCCTTGGCCCAGCTCCGGCGTAGCGCGACCGTCATTGTGCAGCTGCCGTCGCGCGAATGTCGGCCCCCGACTCCACAGGCAGCGGTGCGGGCGGCACGCCGTTGGCAGGCTTATCCAACTTCAGCGCCTCTGTGCCCCATGACCAGACCTCCTCGAACAGCGCCGGTTCATTCGACAGTTTGGTGCCGAGTGACGGAACCATCTCTTTGAGCTTGGGCAACCACGACGGGTAGCGGTCGGAAAAGCAGCGCTGCATGACGTCGAGCATCGCAGGCACGGCAGTGGAGGCTCCGGGCGAGGCACCCAGCAGCCCTGCGATGCTGCCGTCGGCGGCAGACAACACCGTGGTGCCAAACTCCAAGACGCCACCCTTGCCCTTGGCGCGCCGAATCACCTGCACGCGCTGCCCGGCGACGTCCAGTTCCCAATCGGAATCGACTGCGCCGGGGACGAATTCACGCAATGCCTGCACTCGGTCGGACTCGGACAACATCAGCTGGCCGATCAAATACTTCACCAGACCCATCTGCGTGAGCCCGACCTTGACCATCGGCGCCAGGTTGTTCGGCTTGACCGACAGTGGCAGATCTGTGACCTTGCCCTGCTTCAAGAACTTCGGCGACCAGCCCGCGAACGGCCCGAACAGCAGCCACGACTTGCGGTTGATGACGCGCGCGTCGAGATGCGACGCCCCGGGATGGGGGGCGCCGAGCGGCAGGAGTCCGTAGACCTTGGCCCGATGCGCGGCGGCCAGCCCGGGGTTGGCGGTACGCAGAAACCGGCCGCCGATCGGGAACCCGCCGAAGCCCCTGACCGCTGGGATGCCGGCCTTTTGCAGCAGCGGCAACGTGCCACCGCCGGCCCCCACGAACACGAATCTGGCAGTCAGCCGACGTTTCTCTCCTGTGCGCCGGTTGACGACGTTCAAGGTCCAGCTGCCGTCGGATTGCTGGCTGAGGTTACGCACCTGGTGACCGAACAGCGTGGTCATGCCGCGCTGTGCCACGTAGCCGATGAGCTGTCGCGACAGCGCCCCGAAGTCGACGTCCGTGCCGTCCTGCGCCCAGCCCAGCGCCACCGGTTCGGAGAAGTCACGCCTGGTTGCCATCAACGGCAGTCGCCGGGCGAATTCGTCCTCGTCGTCGACGAACTCCATCGACGCGAACAACGGATTACGGACCAGTGCGTCGTGGCGGCGCTTCAAGTAGTCGACACCTGCCGGACCGCGCACGAAGCTGACGTGCGGGATGGGGTTGAGGAAACTGCGCACGTCGGGCAACAGCCCCTTCTCGACCGCGTACGCCCAGAACTGCCGCGTGACCTGGAACTGCTCGTTGACCTGAACCGCCTTGCCGATGTCGATCGAGCCGTCGGGCCGCTCCGGCGTGTAGTTCAGTTCGCACAGCCCCGAGTGACCGGTGCCCGCGTTGTTCCACGGGTCGCTGCTCTCGGCGGCCGCGCCGTCCAGGCGCTCGACAAGAGTGATCGACCAGTCCGGCTCCACCTGCCGCAGCAGCGCGCCGAGCGTGGCGCTCATGATGCCGGCGCCAACCAGCACGACGTCGGTCTGCGCGGCCTTCGGGTCAGACAACCGGATCGTGGGCCTTTCGTGGTCGCGCGGTCCGCTCTTGACGGCTTTCCGCTGTTCAGGTTATCCCGCCACCGTCAGATCCTCATCGGCGCGGGTCCGCCGCAAGGCGACGTTAAGGTGGCTGTTGTGCCTGGATGGGAGCTCGACGTGCTGCCCGGTTACTGGCAGCAGACGTTCGACCTTGGCCCGGATCCCGACTGCGAAGGCGACCTCGTCGCCACGCTGGTGCGCCGCGGCGAGCCCGACCCGTCGGCGACCCACGCGGTGCTCCTGGTCCACGGGTTCACCGACTACTTCTTCAACACCGAACAGGCCGACCACTTCGCCGCCCGCGGCTTCACTGTCTACGCCCTGGACCAGCACAAGTGCGGACGGTCCTGGCGCGAGGGGCAGACGCCGCATTTCACCACCGACCTGGCCCGCTACGACACCGAACTCGAGCGCGCGCTGGACTTGATGGCGGAGGACGGTCGGTCCAATGTGCTCATCTACGGGCATTCCACCGGAGGACTCATCGTGGCGCTGTGGCTGGACCGCGTGAGGCGCCGCGGCGAGATCAGAAGGCGTCGCATCACCGGCCTGGTGCTCAACAGCCCGTGGCTAGATCTGCAGGGCCCGGCGATTCTGCGCACCGCACCGGCGGGGGCGGCCATCGGCGCCATCTCCCGTATCCGCAAGAAGCGGGTACTTCGCCCGCCGACAGAGGGCGGATACGGCGCCACCCTGCACAAGGAGTACGGCGGCGAGTTCGACTACAACTTGGCGTGGAAGCCGATCGGTGGGTTTCCCGTCACGTTCGGCTGGCTGCACGCGATCCGCCGCGCACAGACAAAGCTGCACCGTGGGCTCGACGTCGGTGTGCCCAATCTGATCCTGCGGTCGGACCGCAGCGTGCGGGAGGTCATCGACCCGGCCAAGATCGACGAGATCCAGCGCGGCGACGCAGTGCTCGACGTCAAGCAGATCGCCCGCTGGGCCGGCTGCATCGGCAATCGCTCCACGATCGTGCCGATCGTCGACGCCAAGCACGACGTCTTCCTCTCGATGCCCGACTCCCGGCGATCGGCGTACCGTGCACTGGACCAGTGGCTGGATTGGTATCTGGCCGACAATTCCGATGCGACAACCCAATCCGAACGAGGCTGATCATTATGGCGCACTTCGACATCGCGATCATCGGCACCGGGTCCGGCAATTCGATCCTGGACGAACGCTACGTCGGCAAGCGTGTCGCGATCTGCGAGCAGGGCGTGTTCGGCGGGACGTGCCTCAACGTCGGCTGCATCCCGACGAAGATGTTCGTCTACGCCGCCGATGTTGCCCAAAGCGCCCGCGACTCAGCGCAATACGGTGTCGATGCCCACGTCGATGGAGTGCGGTGGAGCGACATCGTCTCCCGGGTGTTCGGTCGCATCGACCCGATCGCGCTGGGCGGCGAGAACTACCGGCGCGCCTCCCCGAACGTGGAGGTGTTCGGCAGTCACACCCGTTTCAGGCCACCGCTTTCCGACGGCCGATACCGGTTCCGGACCGATAACGGCGACGAGTTCACCGCCGATCAGGTAGTGATCGCCGCCGGTTCACGCGCGGTGGTCCCGGACGCGGTTGCCGAGTGCGGCGTGCCCTATCACACCAGCGACACCATCATGCGTATCGCCGACGTGCCCGACCACGTGATCATCGTCGGCGGCGGATTCGTGGCATGCGAGTTCGCCCATATCTTTTCGTCACTCGGCAGCCGCGTGACGCTGCTGATCCGCGGCAGCACGTTGCTG
>JAJKIB010000494.1 GCA_021154745.1 Mycobacterium sp. | reverse complement strand
GGCGGCACCGAGTAGAACTTGGCCAGCGGCGCGACCTGGCGCCCGGACTCGTTCATGTAGCACCGCGGCTTGGCCAGCACAACTGACCGGCCGCCGAGCCGCCCCGTCGCCACTTCTGTGCCCGACTTCTTGTGCACCTTGAACCCTGAGCCGATGCGGTCCGAAAGGATGTCGGCGACAAGGAAACCGAGGTTGTGCCGCGTCGTGGCGTACTGCGGTCCAGGGTTGCCCAGGCCGACCACCAGTAGGGGTTCGGCCACGCCGAGCTACTCGGATTCTTCGGCGGGCGCCTCTTCGGCGGCCTCGCCCTCGCCCTCGGCGGCTTCCTCGCCCTCGGCGGCTTCGGCTGCCTCGCCGGCACCCTCGCCCTCCATCTCCTCGGCCGTCGGCGCCGCGACGACGTTGACGACGAGCGTGTCGGGATCCGACACCAGCGTCACGCCCGAGGGCAGCGTGATCTGGGCAGCGGTGAACTGGGTGCCGATCTCCGCACCCTCGATGGAAACGGTGAGATGGTCGGGGATCGACTGAACGTCGGCTTCGATCTCGATGGTGTTGGCGTCCTGGGTCACCAGCGAGCCCGAGGCGGCTTCACCCTCGACGACGACGTTGACCTCGACGGTCACCTTCTCGCCGCGACGCACGACCAGCAGGTCGGCGTGCTGGATGTTGCGACGGATCGGATGAATCTCGAGCGCCTTGGTCAGCGCGAGCTGCTCCTTGCCGTCGATGTCCAGGGTGAGCACCGCGTTGGTGCCGGAGTGCCGCAGCACGGCCGAGAAGTCGTGACCGTCGAGTTCGAGGTGCTGCGGGTCGGCGCCGTGGCCGTAGAGGACGGCGGGGACCTTGCCGTTGCGGCGGGCGCGACGCGAGGCGCCCTTGCCGGTCTCGGTTCGGACCGCAGCGGTCAGCTTGTTCGCGGTGGGGGTCTTAGCCATGGTGTTGCTCCTGTATGCCGGTGTCTTGTCAGCACGGCCAGGGTCGCAAACCATCAGATGTGCGGGTTCCCGTCGATAACGGTGGCTGCAACCACCCTCGCCGTGACGCGCCCGCAAGGGTAGCGCAGTCAGCCCCTATTGCGGAAATTTGGTGTCTGTTAGCTGCTCGGATAGCTCCCAGAGCGCGGTCGCCGTCTTCGCGCTGCGGGCCAGGGGGCTGCGGAACGGGGTGGGTCCGGTTGGGCCGCGCATGGCGAATCGGGGGCCGACGTAGGTGTTGCCCGGCAGATCCTGCGAGGCGGCGTACAACGTCTGGCGCGCGCCGAAGTCGGCGGTGGTGGCGACCAACTTGGTGCCCGCGTTCCACACCACGGTGCCGACCCGGTTGCCGGTCTGGCCCTGCAGATTGGTGGCGGAGTAGCCGGGGTGCGCGACCAGCGCCTTCACCCGAGACCCCGCGGCGTCGAGGCGGCGCTGCAGTTCCTTGGTGAACAGCAGGTTCGCCAGCTTGGACTGCCCGTAGGCCGGCCAGGCCAGGTACGGCCGCGACTTCCAGTTCAGGTCCTTGAGGCTGATCCAGCCCAGCAGGTGCATCATCGACGACACCGTCACCACCCGCTCGGTGACCTTGGGCAGCAGCAGGTTGGTCAGCGCGAAATGGCCGAGGTGGTTGGTGCCGATCTGGCTTTCGAAGCCGTCGGCGGTCTGCGCATACGGCACCGCCATGATGCCGGCATTGTTGATCAGCACGTCGACACCGTCGACTTCCTCGGCGAAGGTGCGCACCGACGCCAGGTCCTGAAGGTCGAGCTTGCGGACCTCGACGTCACCGGTGATGGTGGCGGCGGCTTCGTCGCCCTTGGTGGTATTACGCACGGCCAGAATGGTTTTGGCGCCGACGCGGGCGAGCTCGCGTGCGGTGACCAGTCCCAGGCCGCTGTTGGCGCCCGTGACGATAACGGTGCGTCCGGAAAACGATGGCAGATCCGCTGCGGTCCACTCAGTCATGGCGAACACCCTAGTGCGCAGAGACTGTCTTGCAGCTACTTCGGCGGCACAGTCGGCACCTTGACGTCGAAGCCCGCGATGACGGCCTCGATGTCGGGCGCCTCCTCGGCGGCCTTCTCCGCGTACCCCGTCACGGTGAACTGAACGAGGTAGCGCTGGTTTGGCGGAGCCGCCTGGCCGGCGACATTGGGCTTCTGCGGCGCACCCGTCGGGATGACGATGCGGTTGTAGCTGTGCATGCGGCGGCCGTTGAGGTCGTAGCTACCCTCGATCATCGCCGAAGGGAAGCCGTGCCAGTTGTCGGTGGAGGCGTTGAGCCGCTTGAAGTTCTGCGACAGTTCCGCGTCGACGTAGCCGTGCTTGATGGCTTCGTTGACGTCGAAGTCGCCGGTCAGCTTGAGCACGACCAACATCGCGATTGGGTAGGTGTCGCCCTTGGCGATCACCTGCGTTCCCGGTGCGAAGTTCGGATTGTTGTACTGCTGCCAGCCCTTCGGCTGCGGCATCGTCACCGTCAGGTCGCTGAGCTTCTGTGGCGCGACGGGCTCGCCGGTGACGCCCGCGCCCTCGAGAAACTTGGCGATCGGCACGGGCGCCTCGGTGGTGGTGGGCGCAGGCTTCGTGCTCGACGTCGACCACACCGAGTGATAGTCAGGCGATTCCGCGCCGCAGCCCGTTGCGACGAGTACCAGCAGCGCGACGGCGGCCGCGCAGCGGCCGGCCCTCACAAAATCTCGCGAACCGCGTCGATCGGCCGGGCCAGCCGGGTGCCCTTGGGGGTGATGACGAACGGGCGCTCGATGAGGATCGGGTGCTCGGCCATGGCGTCGAGCAGTTCGTCATCGCTGGCCTCGGCGAGGTTCAGCTCGTCGTAGAGCGCCTCCCGCTTGCGCACGGCGGTGCGGACGTCGATACCGGCGTCCTTGATCATCTTGACCAGCTCGGCGCGCGACGGCGGGGTCTTGAGGTACTGGACCACGGTTGGTTCAATGCCGTTGTCCCGTAACAGATCCAGCGTCTTGCGCGAGGTGCTGCAGCGTGGATTGTGGTAGATGAGGTTTCGCGATGTTCCCGCCACTACGCGGACCCGTCGAAAAGACCTGTCACCGAACCGTTTTCGAACACCGCGCGGATGGTGCTGGCCAGCAGCGGCGCGATGGACAACACCGTCAGCTGCGGGAACTGCTTGTCCTCACCGATCGGCAGCGTGTTGGTGACGATCACCTCGCGGGCGCCGCACTCGGCCAGCCGCTGCGGCGCCGGATCGGAAAGCACGCCGTGCGTCGCCGCGATGATCACATCCCGTGCGCCGTCCTGGTGCAGCAGCTTCACCGCACCGGCGATCGTGCCACCGGTGTCGATCATGTCGTCGGTGAGCACACAGGTCTTGCCCTTGACGTCGCCGACGACGCGGTTGGACTTCACCTGGTTGGGAATCAACGGATCTCGAGTCTTGTGGATGAAGGCCAGCGGCACGCCGCCCAGAGCGTCGGCCCACTTCTCGGCGACCCGAACGCGGCCGGAATCCGGGGAGACCACGACCATGTCATGGTCGTGGTAGTTCTCGGCGATGTAGCCGGTCAGCAGGTTCTGCGCCCGCATGTGATCCACCGGACCGTCGAAGAAACCCTGGATCTGGTCGGTGTGCAGGTCGACAGTGAGGATCCGGTTGGCGCCTGCGGTCTTGAGCAGGTCGGCGACCAGTCGCGCCGAGATCGGCTCGCGGCCGCGATGCTTCTTGTCCTGGCGGGCGTAGGGATAGAAGGGCAGGATCGCGGTGATGCGCTTGGCGCTGCCTCGCTTGAGCGCGTCGATCATGATCAGCTGTTCCATCAGCCACTGGTTCAGTGGCCACGGATGCGACTGCAGGACGAACGCATCACAACCGCGGACGGATTCATCGAAGCGGACGAAGATCTCACCGTTGGCGAAGTCGCGTGCGGTCTGCGCGGTGACCGGGACGTCGAGCTCCTTGGCCACCTGCTCGGCCAGTTCGGGGTGCGCGCGGCCCGAAAAGAGCATCAGATTCTTGCGGTTGTCGGTCCACTCGGTGCCCACGGTGCCCTCATTGCTTGGGGATCGATACGGCCTCATCGTACGGGTTGCCGGTTGCCCAACAACCGGCAACCGGCTCACGGCGTTGCGGCGTCGTCCGAGTGTGCTTGTTCGCCGGAGGCCCTGCGCGCGGCCTTATCGGCCTCGGATCCGGGTCGCTTGCGCGACACCCAGCCCTCGATATTGCGCTGCGGACCCGCCGATACCGCGAGCGCGCCGGGCGGCACGTCGTCGCGCACGACCGTGCCCGCCCCGGTGTAGGCACCGTCGCCGACCGTGACCGGAGCGACGAACATGGTGTCCGATCCGGTCCGCACGTGCGAGCCGATCGTGGTGCGGTTCTTGTGCTCGCCGTCGTAGTTGACGAACACGCTCGACGCGCCGATGTTGCTGTGCTCGCCGATGTCCGCGTCGCCGACGTAGGTCAGGTGCGGCACCTTGGTGCCGGCACCGATGGTGGAGTTCTTCGTCTCGACGAATGCGCCGAGCTTGCCATCGGCGCCCAGCACGGTGCCGGGCCGCAGATAGGCGAAGGGCCCGACGACCGCGCCGTCGCCGATCGCCGACTGCCCGCCGTGGGTGCGGACCACCGAGGCCGCGTCGCCGACAGTGACGTCGGCCAGAGTGGTGTCCGGCCCGATCACGCAGCGCCCGCCGATCCGAGTGGCGCCAAGCAGCTGTGTGCCCGGCTGGATCACGGTGTCGCGGCCGATGGTCACGTCGACATCGATCCAGGTGGTGGCGGGGTCGACGATCGTCACACCGGAACGCTGATGGGTGGCGACGATCCGGCGGTTCAGCTCGGCGCCCAGCTCGGCCAGCTGGACGCGGTCGTTGACGCCGGCGACCAGCGCCGAGTCGTCGACGTGCCTGGCCCGCACGATGTGTCCGTCGGACCGGACGATCGAGATCACGTCGGTCAGGTAGAGCTCGTGCTGGGCGTTGTCGGACCGCAGTCGGCTCAGCGCGGAGCGAAGCGCGGCGATGTCGAAGGCGTAGACACCGGCGTTGACCTCGCGAATGGCCAGCTGCGAGGGGCTGGCGTCGGCCTGCTCGACGATGCCGATCACCTCACCGTCCTGGGTGCGCAGGACGCGGCCATAGCCGGTCGGATCGGGCAACGTCGTGGTGAGCACGGTCGCGGCGGCGTGCTCGGCGTTCTGCGCGGCGATCAGGCCGGCCAGCGTGTCGGCGTCCAGCAGGGGCACGTCGCCGTAGGTCACGACGACGATGCCGGTGAAGTCGTCTGGGAGTGCCGCCAGGGCGCAGCCCACGGCGTGACCGGTGCCGAGCTGCTGCTCCTGGACTGCGGTCTGGATCGGCCGGCCCAGGTCGTCGGCCAGTTCGGCGACGGCGGGCGCGACCCGGTCGCGGTCATGGCCCAGCAGGACCACCAGGTGGGTCGGCGCCACCTTGGCCACCGAATGCAGCGTGTGCGACAGGATGCTGCGGCCGCCGAGCGTGTGCAGGAACTTCGGGGTATCCGAGCGCATGCGGGTACCCGCCCCGGCCGCCAGGACCAGGACCGCGGACTCTTTAGATGGGGTCATCACCTTGCTCGTGCTCCGTGCCAATTGTCGCTCGGCGAGCCTCGCTCCGTCGCCAGGACTCGAACCTGAACTTTCTGAACCAAAATCAGAGGTGCTGCCGATTACACCACGACGGACTGATCAACTCGTGATGCTAGTCGAAGGGATTAGCCTCAAAGGCGTGGCAGCACCGGACAAGGAAGTGCGTACACCGCGGCTCAGGATGACCGGCACCGAGCGCCGTCATCAGCTGATCGACGTCGCACGAACCCTGTTCGCCGAGCGCGGGTACGAGGGCACCTCGGTCGAAGAGATCGCGCAGCGCGCCAATGTCTCCAAACCCGTCGTCTATGAGCATTTCGGCGGCAAGGAGGGGCTCTACGCGGTGGTGGTCGACCGCGAGATGTCGGCGTTGCTCGACGGGATCACGTCGTCGCTGACCAGGACCACGAACAACCGGTCCCGGTTGCGGATCGAGCGGGTGACGCTGGCCCTGCTGACCTATGTCGATGAGCGCACCGACGGGTTCCGCATCTTGATTCGTGATTCCCCGGCGGCCATCACGTCGGGTACCTACTCGACACTGCTCAACGAGGCCGTCAATCAGGTGTCGTCGATCCTGGCCGGCGACTTCTCCCGTCGCGGCCTCGACCCCGATATGGCGCCGCTGTACGCCCAGGCGCTGGTCGGCTCTGTGTCGATGACGGCGCAGTGGTGGCTCGACGTGCGCAACCCGAAGAAAGAAGTGGTGGCCGCGCATCTGGTCAACCTGTGCTGGAACGGGCTGACGCATCTCGAGGACGACCCGCCGCTACTCGACGAGTAGGCGACGGCGGCTGAGCCGCCAATTCAACCTGAGCCGCAAGCATTTCGACGCTTAACTACGATGGACACATCATGACCGCATCGGGGATCACCCATGTTCAAACCCCGATCGCGGGGCTCGTTGACCTGGCGCTGCAGGATCCCTCATTGGCGGATGTCGCCCGCCGCGCCTCCGACAGACCCAGCGATCTCACCCTCATCGGTCCGGCCAGTGCCCGGGTGTTCGCGGCGAGCGCGCTCGCGCAGGCCGGCCCGCTGCTCGTGGTCACCGCCACCGGGCGTGAAGCCGACGACCTGACCGCCGAGCTGCGCGGCGTGCTGGGTGACGCGGTCGCGATGTTCCCGTCATGGGAAACCTTGCCGCACGAGCGGTTGTCGCCTGGCGTCGATACGGTCGGCGCGCGGCTGATGCTGCTGCGCAGGTTGTCCCATCCCGATGACGAGCGCCTCGGCCCGCCGTTGCGCATCGTGGTGACCACGACACGGTCCCTGCTGCAGCCGATGGCGCCCGACGTCGCCGATATCGAGCCGGTGACGCTGACCGTTGGTGCGGAGGCGGATTTCGACACTGTGATCGCGCGGCTCGTCGAGCTGGCCTACGACCGGGTCGACATGGTCGCAAAGCGCGGCGAGTTCGCGGTGCGCGGCGGCATCCTCGACGTCTTCCCGCCGACAGCGGAGCATCCGGTGCGCGTCGAGTTCTGGGGCGACGAAGTCTCCGAGATTCGGATGTTCTCCGTCGCCGACCAGCGCTCGATACCCGAGATCGCGGTCGATTTTGTGGTCGCCGTGCCGTGCCGGGAGGTGCTGCTCACCGACGACGTCCGCGACCGGGCCGCCAAGCTGGCCGCCGAACACCCGGTGCAGGAGAACAGCGTGCCGGGCAGCGTCCCCGACATGCTGGCCAAACTGTCCGAGGGCATTCCGGTCGACGGCATGGAGGCACTACTGCCGCTGCTGCGCCCCACTGAGTTGTCGACGCTGTCGGATCACCTGCCTGCCGGCACGCCGCTGCTGATCTGCGATCCGGAGAAGGTCCGCAGCCGCGCGGCCGACCTGATCAAGACCGGCCGCGAATTCCTGGAGGCCTCCTGGTCGACGGCCGCGGTCGGCGGTGATGTGCCGATCGACATCGAGGCGCTCGGCGCGTCGGGTTTCGTCGCACTGGACGACGCGCGGTCCGCCGCCCGCGACGGCGGGCACCCATGGTGGACGCTGTCGCAGCTTTCCGACGAGTCGGCGCTGGAACTCAACATTCGGCCCGCGCCGTCGGCGCGGGGTCAGCAGTCGAATGTCGACGAGATCTTCGCGATGCTGCGCGCCCACGTCGCAACCGGTGGCTACGCCGCGATCGTCACCCCTGGCACCGGCACCGCACATCGAGTCGTCGAGCAGCTCGCTGAATCCGACACGCCCGCAACGTTATTGGAGCCTGGCGCGACGCCGAGGGAGGGCGTCGTCGGGGTGCTCAAGGGCCCGCTGCACGACGGGGTGGTGATCGCGGGTGCCAACCTCGTCGTGATCACCGAGACCGACCTGACCGGCAACCGGGTGACCGGCATCGAGGGCAAGCGGCTGGCCGCCAAGCGTCGAAACGTCGTCGACCCGCTGGCGCTGACGGCGGGCGATCTGGTGGTGCACGACCAGCACGGCATCGGCCGCTTCGTCGAGATGACCGAGCGGGTGGTCGGCGGAGCGCGCCGCGAATATCTGGTGCTGGAGTACGCATCGAGCAAGCGCGGCGGGGGATCCGACCGGCTCTACGTCCCGATGGACTCGCTGGACCAGCTGTCCCGCTATGTCGGCGGCGAGTCGCCGACGCTTTCCCGGCTTGGCGGCAGTGACTGGGCCAACACCAAGACGAAGGCTCGACGGGCGGTCAGTGAGATCGCCGCCGAACTTGTGTCGCTGTATGCCAAACGGCAGGCCTCGGCCGGCCACGCGTTCGCCCCGGACACCCCATGGCAAAACGAGATGGAGGATGCCTTCGGTTTCACCGAGACCGTCGACCAGATGACCGCCATCACCGAGGTCAAGGGCGACATGGAGAAGCCGGTGCCGATGGACCGGGTGGTCTGCGGCGACGTCGGCTACGGCAAGACCGAGATCGCGGTGCGGGCGGCGTTCAAGGCGGTGCAGGACGGTAAGCAGGTGGCGGTGCTGGTGCCGACGACGCTGCTGGCCGATCAGCACCTGCAGACCTTCTCCGAGCGGATGGCCGGCTTCCCGGTCACCGTGAAGGGGCTGTCCCGGTTCACCTCGCCAGCTGAATCCAAAGCGGTGCTTGAGGGCATGAAGGACGGCTCGGTCGACATCGTGATCGGCACCCACCGGCTGCTGCAGACCGGCGTGACGTGGAAGGACCTCGGCCTGGTCGTGGTCGACGAGGAGCAGCGCTTCGGCGTCGAGCACAAGGAGCACATCAAGTCGATGCGCACCCACGTCGACGTGCTGACCATGAGCGCCACCCCGATTCCGCGCACGCTGGAGATGAGCCTGGCAGGCATCCGCGAGATGTCGACGATCCTCACCCCGCCCGAGGAGCGGTACCCGGTGCTGACCTACGTCGGCCCGCACGACGACAAGCAGATCGCGGCGGCCTTGCGGCGCGAGATGCTGCGCGACGGGCAGGCCTTCTACATCCACAACCGGGTGCGGTCCATCGACCAGGCCGCCGCGCGCGTGCGGGCGCTGGTGCCGGAAGCCCGCGTGGCGATCGCCCACGGCCAGATGCCCGAGGATCTTTTGGAGAGCACCGTCGAGGGCTTCTGGAATCGCGAGTTCGACATCTTGGTGTGCACGACGATCGTCGAGACCGGCCTGGACATCTCGAATGCCAACACGTTGATCGTCGACCGCGCCGACACGTTCGGCCTCTCGCAGCTACACCAGCTGCGCGGCAGGGTCGGCCGCAGCCGTGAGCGTGGCTACGCGTATTTCCTGTATCCGCCCGAGGTCCCGTTGACCGAGACGGCGTATGACCGGCTCGCGACGATCGCACAGAACAACGAGCTCGGCGCGGGCATGGCGGTGGCGCTGAAAGATCTGGAGATTCGCGGGGCGGGAAACGTGCTCGGCGCCGAGCAGTCCGGACACGTCGCCGGGGTCGGCTTCGACCTCTACGTTCGGCTCGTCGGCGAGGCGGTCGAGGCATACCGTGCGGCGGCGGACGGGAAAACCATTGCCGCCGTTGAGGAGCCGAAGGATGTGCGGATCGATCTTCCGGTCGACGCGCACCTGCCGCCGGACTACATCGCCAGCGATAGGCTGCGGCTGGAGGGCTATCGGCGGTTGGCCGCCGCCGCCGATGACGCCGCGGTGGACGCTGTCGTTGACGAACTTGTCGACCGGTACGGACCGCTGCCGGAAACCGCGCAGCGGCTGGTCGCGGTGGCTCGGTTGCGGTTGCTCTGCCGTGACCACGGGGTCACCGAGATCAGTGCGGTATCCGAGTCGACGCTACGGCTGTCGCCGTTGCAGTTGGTGGACTCTCAGCAACTGCGGCTGAAGCGTTTGTATCCGAGCGCGCACTACCGTGCGACGACGTCGACGGTGCAGGTGCCGATCCCGCGTGCGGGTTCTGGCGTTGGGGCGCCGCGGATTCGTGATCTTGAACTCGTTGCCATGGTGGCCGGACTGGTGTTGGCCCTCGATGGAAAAGCCCAGGAAGCAATTGATATAACCAAGTTCGGAGGTGCGGTAATGAGTGAGAAGCGACAGGCGACATGACAGTCGTCCTGGTCGACCCCCGCCGCCCTTCGCTGGTTCCCGTCGAGGCGATCGACCTGCTGACCGGAGACGTCCAGTACACCGAGGAGATGCCGGTAAAGGTGCCGTGGTCGCTGCCCGCAGCGCGGCCGGCATACGAGGGCGACGACGCTCCGGTGTTGCTGTCGTCCGATCGCGACCATCCCGCGGTGAAGGCACGCCTGGAGGCGGGCGACAAGTTGATCGCCGCGCCCGACGCCGCGCCGGGGGAGCGGTTGGTCGATGCGGTGGCGATGATGGACAAGCTGCGGACCTCGGGGCCGTGGGAAGGCGAGCAAACACACGACTCGCTGCGGCGCTATCTGCTCGAGGAGACTTACGAGGTGTTCGACGCGGTGCGCGGAGGCGACGCCGACGAGCTGCGCGAGGAGCTCGGAGACGTATTGCTCCAGGTGCTGTTTCACGCACGCATCGCAGAGGATGCACCGCAGCACCCGTTCACCATCGACGACGTCGCGGGCTCGCTGGTGCGCAAGCTCGGCAACCGGGTGCCCGCTGTGCTCGCCGGTGAGTCGATCTCGCTGGACGAGCAGCTTGCGCAGTGGGAGGAGCGCAAGGCTTTGGAGAAACGGGCGAAGTCGCGGCTTTCAAGCATGGATGACGTGCCGACCGGGCAGCCCGCATTGGCGTTGGCGCAGAAGGTTATTGAGCGCGTTACCGCTGCGGGGCTCCCTGCCGACCTGATCCCGGACACCATTACGTCGGTGACCGTGTCTGCGGATTCGGACGCCGAGAATGCTTTGCGCTCAGCGGTTCTGGAATTCATGGACACGGTGCGTCGCGTTGAGCACACAATCGCGGCGGGGCGCCGGGGTGAGGACGTGCCGGAGGAACTCGACGTGGCAACGCTTGGCGACATCTCCGAGGAGGAATGGCGGGCATACTGGCCGCCGGTGGCCCTCGAGGACACACCCGACGAAGCGCAGGCCGAGGACACCGAACCGGCGCCCGACCGAATCCCGGAGCCGACGCCGGCCGACGTTCCCGAACGAGGGCCGGAGGAAGTACCCGAACCCAGTCCGGTCGAGGTGCCGGAGTCCCCCGAGCCGTCGCCCGAGGATTTCTCCACAGAAGAGGCCGCCGCGTCGGCCGAAAAGTTCACCGCCTAGGCGTCAGAACACACACCCACTCTTTGCCCGACTCTGGGCGACAAAGTCGCCCGTGCCGACATTGTCGCCGCGAGGTGGACACCGAACCCGTATAGGACCCGGCGCTCAGCCGAACAGCGTCGAACCCCAGTAGGCCGACTCGTCGCCCTCGCGCAGCCCGGGCGGGCACGCGAACACCGCCGTGCCGGTGTGGGTGATGTACTCGTTGAGCGCGTCCTTGCTCGACATCTGCGCCTGCACCGGAATGAAATTCGTGCTCGGATTGCGGACGAACGC
>JAJKIB010000493.1 GCA_021154745.1 Mycobacterium sp. | reverse complement strand
TGGCCGACGCCCGGCGCCTCGGCGTTGCAGAACGGGCACCACGGCGTCCAGAACCACAGCACCGCTGGCTTGCCGACGAGACTCGCCCCGCTGAACGGCGCACCCGACAGGGTCGTACCGGTGAACTGCAGGCGGTCGTCCGCGACCGCGGCAGGCGGACTGATAAGCCCGAACGTCAGCGCGGCAGCCACCGAGCCGAACACGAGCGACCTGGTCAGTCGCGAGAATCGAGTGCTCATCCCCCATCTCCTTTGTTCATGCCGGCACCGCGTGGATCACCTGCGATACACACTTCTAAACACGACGGCACCCACGTGGCGGTTCATTTCTGCAGTTTCACCAGTGAGCCCTCGGGTACGCGGTGAGCATGAGTACTGACAGCGGCGCCGACTACCAGTTCGGCGAAGATCCCGATCGCGACCCGGACATGGTGCACTCCGCGTGACGTGCGGTCTAGTTCTGCCTCGGTACCAGTTCCGCCACGAACCGATCGATGAAGTCATCGATGTTCGCCTGCAGGGCCGGCCGGATCACGAACTTGGTCAAACCCGCCGCCAGGTACGCGTCGAGCTGGCGGTGCAGTTGCGCCCAGTCGGCCGCGATCAGGTCGGCGGCATCGACATCGGGCCTGCGCCGTTTGACAGCGGCAACCAATCCGTCAGGCACGTCGCCGTCGCTGACCGCGAGGTTGATCCCGAAATGATCGGGTTCGATCTCGCGGCCCGCTTCGGCGGCCGACCGCTGTATCTGCTCGCGGCCACCGCGTGCTTCGTCCGGCGTGAGGAAGCTTCCGAGCCACCCGTCCCCAAGCTGGCCGATGCGGCGAAACGCCGCCGGTGCGGAACCGCCGAGCCAGATGTCGAGCGGTTTGAGTGGCCGCGGTTCGACGCCGGCGGAAGTGACCGCGAAGTAGTCGCCCGCGAACGCGACATCTTGTTGTTCCAGAACCGATCTGAGCAGCCGCAGCGATTCGTCGAAGACGGCGGCGCGCTCCCCGTCCGGCACGACGAAAATCTCGCGTTCCGCGGGAATCGCCGACCGCAGGCCGAAGACCGGGAGCACCCGCTTGGGCGCCAGACCGGCCAGCGACGCCAGCTGCTTCGCCACCAGCACGGGATGGCGGCCGGGAAGCACCGCGACCGAGGTGCCGACCTTCAGATTCGTCGTCCTGGCCAGTGCATACGCCATCCCGACGAACGGATCGACCGCCTTGGAGTACACCAACTCGGAAAACCACAGCGAATCGACACCGGTCGCCTCCAGATGGTCGACGATGCTCGCCAGTTGCTCCGGACCGGTATCCGCACCAAGCCCGATGCCGAACCGAGTCTTCACGTCCACCTCCAGGCCCCTTCGCCGATCGTACGGAAACTGACGCCATGGGCCTTGTGCGCAGTTGCGCGACGGACCAGAGTGAAAAAATGACCGAACCGTGGATCCGGGGCTGTGTGGTCCAGCGGATCATGTTTCGCGGTGGTCTCGTGCTCAACCTCGACGACAACGAACTCGTCATCGCGGTGCCGTTCCATCTGACGCTTCCGGCGACGGACCGCGACGACGAAGAGGCGGTGCTCATCGATCCGAAGGCCGCCCGGGCCGAGGAGCGTGCGCTGTTCAACTTCGCGGGTTCGATGTGCACCCACGCGAATTGGGACGAGGACGGCAGCCTGCATCTCGGATTCTCGGACGGCCACGAGATCCACGCCCACAGCGACGAGCGCGGCACGGCGTGGGAGCTGTATGGCAAGCACCACGGCTATGCGGCCTGCCTGGCGCATGGCGAGGTGCGCGTCGTCAGGCACGACCTGCCGGAGGACGAATCGGCTGAGCGCTGAGCGGCCTTGCGCATAGTGTGGCAGCCGATGAATACACGGATGACCATCCTCGCGGTGACTGCGATGCTGCTGGCAGCGGGTTGCGGCAACCAGCCGACGACGCCGCAGCCGTCGGCCAGCGCTCCGGCGGCCTCGTCGAGTGCCGACAAACCGATGAACGACGCTGTCGCGCAACGGCTGGATGCCGCCGTCAACCAGGCCATGACAACGGCCAAGGTTCCTGGCGCGATCGTCGGCATCTGGGGACCCGACGGCACCTACGTTCGGGCGTTCGGAGTGGCCGACAAGTCCACCGGCGCGCCGATGAAGTCCGACTTCTACAGCCGAATCGGCAGCGTGACAAAGACATTCACCGTCACCGGGATACTGCAGCTTGCCGATCAGGGAAAGCTCGGTCTCGACGATCCGATCGCGAAGTACATCGACGGCGTGCCGGAAGGCGACAAGATCACGCTTCGCCAACTGGCCCGCATGCAGAGCGGATTGTTCAACTACTCGGCCTCGACGGCGTTCCAGAACGCGTTGATCGCCGATCCGCAGCGCCCCTTCACGCCGCAGCAGCTCCTCGGCTATGCATTCGCCGAGCCCAACGTGTTCCCGCCGGGTGAGGGATTCCTCTACTGCAACACCAACACCGTGCTGCTTGGCCTGGTGGTGGAGAAGCTCAGCGGTCAACCGCTGCACGAGTACATCCGTGACCACATCTTGACGCCATTGGGCATGAGCCACACCAACTTTCCGACCGACAACGCCTTTCCAGAGCCACACGCGCAGGGATACACCGACACGACGGCCGACGGTAGCGAGACCACCGCCACCAATTGGGACCCGACCTGGGGATGGGCGGCGGGCGCCATGATCTCCACCCTTGACGACATGCACACCTGGGTGCCCGCATTGGCGACCGGGAAGCTACTCACGCCGGAGATGCAGAAGCAGCGGCTGCAGACGGTGGGCGCCCCCGGCATGCCTGCGCAGGACGGATACGGCCTGGGCATCTTCAACCTCGGCGGATGGATCGGCCATAACGGCAGCCTGCCCGGCTACCAGACCGTGGCGGTCTACCTGCCCGAGAAACAAATCACGCTGGTCATGTTCACCAACACCGACATCGCATACCAGGGCAGCGAGCCAAGCACCACACTGGCAACCGCGATTACCAACGTCATCACGCCCAACCACATTTACAAGCTCGGCGCGGGCGTGCAGGAGCCCGACGTGACGCCGTCACCGACGCCGACGACCAAGCCGCGGTAAATCGCACAGAAAAGAGGTGCAGCCATGCAGGGATCCGCGACGGTGTCCATGTCGGCTCCTGCCGACAAGATCTGGAATCTCATCGCCGACGTCCGCAATACCGGCAAGTTCTCACCGGAGGTGATCGAGGCCGAATGGCTCGACGGTGCTACCGGGCCTGAGTTGGGCGCGCGGTTCCGCGGACACGTGAGACGCAACGAGATCGGCCCGGTGTACTGGACCACCTGCCGCGTCACCGTGTGCGAACCCGGGCGAGAATTCGGCTTCGACGTGCTTGTCGGCAACACGGCCGCGAATACCTGGCACTACCGATTGACGCCGGTCGAGCGCGGCACCGAGGTGACCGAGTCGTTCCGGATGCCCGACAGTGCCTTCACCAAGCTTTTCTCGGTGTTGGGCGGTCAGCTACGCCAGCGGCGCAACGTCCGCGACATGCGCACGACCCTCGAGCGCATCAAAGCTGTTGTTGAGGCGCCCGAGGGTGCGTGACTGGATCGGTTAGCTAACGCCGATGCCGAAGATCGGGATCCAGAGCCCGAAGAGCCAGATCCCCCACTGGCGGAAGCCGTCGTCCCATACCGGATTGACGTCGTATCCCCAGTAGTTGAATGGGTGCGGCGGGCCGCCAGCCCACTGATACGCCGGCGGTGGGCCCCAGCCCCACGGCGGCGCGCCTTTGCGATCGTCCCACCATTCGTGGCGGTTGTTGGCCCACCAGGGACCCTTGTCCCATCCACCGCCGTTGAAGTCGGGACCGTGCCCGTTGCCGTTTCCGTTGCCGTTTCCATTGCCGCACCAGGGTGGACAGAAATCGTCGTGTGGCTTCAGCGGTGCGGGCGCAACTGGGTCGGCGGATGCGACGGCGCCGCCAGGCCCGATGGCCCCGAAGCCGAGGGCACCGACGATCATGGCTGCGGACACAAATTTCGACAGCCTCATCGTGTATTTTCTCCTACCTTGCGGCCCCGACGTCCAACTTCGACGTTGGGCCGCGACTATTCATTCCCTAGATCATTCCCTAGACCGGAGAGAACGCATGTGTCTGCTCCTAGGTGGATATCGGCCGCGGAGGCTATGCCGTTACCAAGCCGATGTTGTTGGCGGCCAGCGCTTTGCGGTGATTAGAGGGTGCCCAGGCGACGCACGCGATCGCCGATTGCTCGCCGCGACACGTCCGCCTTGCGGGCCAGTGCCTCGAATGCGTGGGGGCAGCCCGGATGCAGATGCAACTCCGTTGGAACCCCTGCATCCGACAGGCGCTGGGCATAGGTGATGTCCTCGTCGCGGAAGATGTCCAGGTCGCCGACGTCAATGTAGGTGTCGGGCAGACCGGTCAGGTCCCTGGCGCGGGCGGGCGCGGCATAAGGCGGCACAGTGTCGCTGCCCGCGCTGTCGCCGAGCAGCGCCGCCCAGCCTGTGATGTTGTCGTCGTAGGTCCACGTCAAGAACGGCAGCAGCTGCGCGTCGGGCGGGTGGATACGGTCGTCGAGCATCGGATAGATCAACAGCTGCGCAGCGACGGGCGGACCGCCCCGGTCACGGGCCACCAGGGACACGCCCGCCGCCAGGCCGCCACCGGCGCTGTCCCCCATCACGCCGATGCGGGCGGGATCCACCCCCAGCGTGCCGGCATTGTCGGCGAGCCAGCGAAGTGCCGCGTAACAGTCCTCCACCGGAGTGGGGTGCGGATGCTCCGGGGCGATCCGGTAGTCCACCACCAGCATGGGCACGCCGGACGTGGCGACGTACTCGCGCACGGCCAGGTCGTAGACGCGGCCCAGGTGCTCCAGGCCGAAGATCATGCCGCCGCCATGCAGGTACAGCACCGCACTGCCCGGCTGACCCGCGGGCGTGTGGTACCAGCCGAGGTTCACCGTCGCGCCGTCCGCGGTCGTCAGCGTGTGCCGGTCGACCTCCACCCCGGGGACCGGAGCCCACGTGGACGCCACATAGTCGAACATTCGGTGGCCACTGACCCGGCGGCCCTCGACATCGCCGATCGGCAGCGGCTCGGTTGCCCCGATGGCCTCCAACAACGGATCGAGCTCCGCCAGGACTTGCGCGTCGATACCGAGTGCCATGGCGCCGACAGTAACGTGGACGCACGTGACGAGCGCACAATCCGACACTGCCGCCCGTCAGCGCATCTCACCGTTCGCCGCGGGTGTGGTTCTGCCGATTGCGGCTGTTACCTCTGTATTGCATTGCATTGCAAGCGCATTCGGCGACGGGTACTGGTTCGACGAGGTGTACATGTTGGCCATCGGCCGCAATCACCTTGACTGGGGATCCGCCGATCAGCCGCCAATGGCACCTGCGCTGGCGGCAGTGATGGATGCGGCGGCGCCAGGTTCGCTGATCGCGCTGCGCTTGCTACCTGTGCTGGCGACCGCCGGCGCCGTCGTGGTTGCCGGTCTCATCGCCCGCGAACTCGGATGTGACCGGCGCGCACAGGGATTCGTCGCCGCCGCGCAAGCCACCGGCGCGTGGACCACGTTGGCCGGTCACTGGCTGACCCCGTACAGCCTTGAACCCGTGCAGTGGCTGTTGTTGTTCTGGTTGCTGGTGCGCTGGATTCGGCTGCGCGACGATCGATTGCTGATCCCATCAGGTGTGGTTGTCGGCATCGCCGCACAGACGAAGTTCCAGGTGCTTGTGTTGTGTGCCGTACTGGTGGCGACCGTCGCCGTTCTCGGCCCGCGTGAGTTGCTGCGCCGCCCACTGCTGTGGGCTGGGGCCGTCATCGCCGCGATGCTTGCTGCTCCCACGCTGCTGTGGCAGCAGGCTCACGGCTGGCCGCAACTGCTGATGGCGTCGGTCGTGGCGGGTGAGGCTGATGTCCTGTCCGGTGGCAGGCCGGGCATCGCGGTGCAACTCATCGCGTACGCCGGCGTCGCAGGCGTCATCCTCGTGCTTTACGGGTTGTGGCGGCTCATTCGCGATGAGGAACTTCGCGACTACCGCTTCATCGGCGCGACCTTCATCGTGCTGTACGCGCTGTTCGTGGTTACCGCGGGTCGCCCGTACTACCTGGCCGGGTTGTATGCGCCCCTCGCCGCGGCAGGAGCGCTTGGTATGCAGCGGCGCCGCGAAGCCGGCGGGA
>JAJKIB010000492.1 GCA_021154745.1 Mycobacterium sp. | reverse complement strand
GGTCGCAGTGAAATTGGGTCTGCCGCTCGCCGCTGCGGCGCCGCTTGCCGCCCCGTGCAGCAGTGGCTCGCAATCGGGCTACGGCGGCCGCACGGCCGCGTCGACGAGCAGGCGGGCCGTGACTGCGTCGCCCGCCACGGTGATCAAGACGGATTCGGGAGCGGACGGCACATTCCTCACCGATGGTTCGGGGCGTGCGCTGTACCTGTGGGAGGCCGATGGCAGGAACACGTCGACGTGTTTGGGCGCGTGCGCCAGCGAATGGCCACCGCTCACGGCCAGTGGCACACCGAGGGTTTCCGCGGGCGCGCTGGCCGTCGAGGTGGGCACCATTACCCGCGCGGATGGCAGCAGCCAGGTCACCTACAACGGTCACGCCCTCTACTACTTCGCCGGCGACATGGGCGCCGGTCAGACCGAGGGTCAGGGCAACAACGACTTCGGCGCCGACTGGTGGCTCGTGGCACCGAACGGCGCCAAGATCACCACCGGTGACACTGATGCCTCATAGCGATGCCCTCGTACCGCCAACCGGCGCCGAGGCACCTCAGCCGCTGTTCCTGACCGAGCGGTCGCCAGCCAGGGGCAGGCATGCCTGGTCGTTCCGACGCGACGCTGATGTGACACGCGGCAACTGACGGCGCGCACCCTCGCCAGCGCGAAAGGTGAACACAGGCCGCGGTGAGCCAGTTCCCGGCCAGGCCGTCGACAGGTAGGACGAGCCGTCGAAGTCGGCGTTTGTCCCGATGCAGCCCGAAACCTGCACGAACAGCGAGTCAGAGGCATCGAAGCACCCGGCGTCGTCCCCGTCCGGTGAGGTGTCGGTGGCACCGCCGCGCTTGCACTTGCCCGATACGACAACATCGCAGAACTCGAAGTGCCCGATCTCGTCGGAGTAGGCGACGTTGTAACCGTGCGCCGTCCAGGTCAGCCGGGTGTGTTCGCTCGAGGCCGCATACATCGGGTGCTAGGCATACCGCTCGGTATGGCACGAGCTGTGCGTGGAGCTGTGTGGCTGGTAGAGGACGTGCCGGAAGCCGTTCGCGATACTGGCCGTCATCGAACCCGACGCACCGCTGGTGATGTCATCGAGAACGACTTGGAACCCGGCGGCCGTGTCATGCATGTCGAGCCGGATCGTGTCGCCCGGGTTCATGAACGTGTCCTTCGACGGGTCAGGCGTCGTGGCCGCGAACGGCTTGCGGAAAACGGTTGGCGGGTCGGGCGATGCCTGCGGGACCCCATTCGTCGTGATGAACGCAAAGCTGACCGGCTCGACGCCAACTTGGGTGAGGCACTGCTGGTATTGCGTCGGGCCGTCGACCTGCGAGACCGAAAGGCTGTCGATGGTCAGCGCCGCGCACCACTGCGTCGGGCTGCAACTGACGCCTGGCTCCCACGAGGTCCACCCGGGCGGCCCACGAGGCGCCCAAGTCAACGACCGCGGCACGGATCCGCAGGGCGGCTTGGCCATACCCCATGCCCATGTTGCCCATCGCCATGCGACCGAACCCCAGTCCTGGTCGCCGTGAGTCGGTTTCTGACCGAAACTCGAAAACGGCTTGACCGGTACAGATCAAGCTGTGTACTGTACCGGTATAGACGATAACTAGGACGGAGCGCAGCTATGGAACCGAGCCACATCATTGCCGGCATCGTGGCCACCCGAGCACAGGCCGACTTGGCGCGCAGTGCCTTACCCGGTGCCCCGGTCGTCCCGGACCGGGCGCCCAATCCGCGGCGCATTCGGTCCCGCACGGCGGCCCTGCTGTACCGCGTCGCCGATGCGGTCTCGCCGCCGGTGCCGGCCGCTCTGGGCTGACAGGCTGAGAGGGCCGCTCATCCGATGGGACGAGTCACCCTGCAGACCATCGCCGACCACGTCGGCGTGAGCCGGATGACGGTCTCCAACGCGTTCTCCCGCCCCGACCAGCTGCCGGCCGGCCTGCGTGATCGCATCCTGGCGATCGCCGAGCAGCTTGCGATGGGTTTCAACGCTGCGATCGCTGACGAGCCGGCGCCGACCGGGCTTGCGCTCAGGCTGGTGTCCGCCCCGCGCGAGGGAATCATTCCGAGCATCCGTTGTGCCTCGCCGTAAGCAAGCGTCGCGCCGGCCGGGCTTCTCGAGTACGCCGAAGTCGCCGCCGAACTCAGACGTCGCGATCCCGACGCGCCGGTGCCCAAGGTCGAGCACATGCTGGGCGGCCGCCCGCGCGCCGCCGCGATCGTCGATGTTCACGCTCGGAATCCCGGCGGTTGGAGGCTGGTCGACGAACACGAGCGGGACCGTTCGCCGCGTCGACCAGCCGACCGCGGGCGATGCCAGGTCACACGAATACACCAGCGCGCCGTCCATCGCGACGTCGCGCGCCGCTTCGACGACAACCCGGCGGGCCGGCGCATCCCTCCGGCCTTGAGGACCATGCGGTAGGACGTGGACGGCAAGGGGCGGGCAGCGGCACAGGCGCTCACCAAGGCGATCGAACGAGCCAAGACGCGGCCTGGACGGCGCGCCGAAGATGTCATGTTGCGTACCGAGCTGATCGTGCGGGAGCGCACCGCGCGATGTTGAAATGCCGCCCGCACACCGGGCCGCGATCCCAGGTCGCGTTGCCCGTACCAACCGTCCGGATAGCGGAAATCGTAGTGTCGGTTCGTCCAGCTCAACCCGTCCTTTGTCGCCAGCGCCGACGGACTACAGCCGAGAGGTGGCTTGCGGAGGCATGCCCTCGATGTTTCCATGATCGCCGTGGCCCGGCCGGATGACGTTCTCGACGCGGCGGCAGTGTCGGCCGCCGTGGACGAATCACCGGCGTTGTGGCTCTCGAACTCGCTGCAATGGGCCTACCTGGTCGGTTCCGTCGTCGGGGCTGGTTGGGCGGATTACGCGCGCGTGTTCCACCCCGCGTGGCGCGAAATTGAGGGCGGGCCGACTCCGGTCTCCTGGGCCGAGGTCGCGCGCGCCTATCGGCGCCAGATGCACCCGGCCGCCGAGTGGGGTTCGCTGATCGGGCGCCGCGACGAGTACTCGGCCGAAAGGTATCGACCCGAAGTCTGGGGCGTCGATCCCGCGGTAGGGGTGCTACCGCTGGTTGTCGCACGGCCGTTGGCGAGCGTGCTGGCCGAGCACACGACGACGGCCGACCGGATCTGGTACGCCAGTTGGGCGGGGACCGGAGGTGTTCGTCGCGCACCATCGTTCGAGATCCCCGGCCGGACCATGTACCTGTTCACCGGGCCGATCGCCGCCGTCGACGTCGAGGTCGAACCGCGCGGCGAACCGATCAATATGTGGTGGCCCGACGACCACGCCTGGTGCGTGGCCACCGACATCGACCTGCGGAGTACCTACGTCGGAGCGACACGAGCGTGCGTGGATGCCATCCTCACCGACACACGGCTCGAAGCGCTGCGAGTTCGTGCCGACCAGGGCATCACCTGGGACAGCGACACCGTGAACCCGCGACCACCGGATCGGCCGCGCTGACAGCACCGATGGATCAACGTGCACGCGCGCTCCTGGGCGAAAAGAGCCCGCTCGTTACGGCGGTCGCGGAGCGTACGCGGGCTCACCGAGCGCAATCGACTCCGCGAGCACGCTTCATTGCATAGCTGTCACATTCGCGGCCCACTCGGACTCCGTTCGGGCATGCTAGGTCAGCCTGATCATTAGAACGCGAGCCGCCCGCCATCCAGGAGGAGCGATGCGCCGACGGTTGACCGGGCTGCTGGTGATCGGCATCCGTTTGATGGCGCTGGCGGCTATGTCGGGTCGTATCGCGACACTGCTGTTGATCACGCTTTGCGGGCGTGAGCGGGAACAATCACTCGCGAGCGATAAGGCTGACCCTCGATCACATGCCCTATCCCGACGCGCCGCGCGGACTCACCAGCGCATCGATTCGCCG
This sequence comes from Mycobacterium sp., assembly GCA_021154745.1. Lineage (GTDB taxonomy): Bacteria > Actinomycetota > Actinomycetes > Mycobacteriales > Mycobacteriaceae > Mycobacterium. Next base: position 2,532 of record JAJKIB010000492.1, on the reverse strand, counting down.
CGGTCGGGAGCGGCTTGGGAGTCGCCTCGGCGAACCGGGCAGTCGATCCGAACGTGAGTGACCTGACCGGCAGTCAGCACGACGTGACGAGGGCCGGCGCCGCAATAGGTCGAGAAGACGGTGTACGTACCTGACCCGAGATGCATAGTCGCCACTCCCTTGCCGTCGGTCCGGGCCACATGCTTTCGACCCGTGGAGTCCAGCACCGTGACGTTTTCGCCCCGAGCGGGACTATCGGATAACGCCATCCCGCCGCCTCGCCTCATCGGGCCACCGAACAGCATTCCCGAGCAGTTCCATCTCGCTCTCACCCCCTCGCGCCTTTAGACGAGTCGGCCTGGGCGGGAAGTTGCCGGAAGGCACGATCACCGCGGTCGTGAGCCGTCCTGCCGTTGATCGACTGCCCGGAACCGACCAGCATTCGCCGGAGATCCTGTCGCGGAGATATCGATACAACGAGACCCACGAACGGAAAAGATCAGTAGGTAATCGCCGGGAAATCGACTTGAGCCCGCGCCAACTCGTGGGTCCATCCGGGTGGCCAGCCGAAGGCCCGCCGGGCCAGCTCGGTGACGTCGCCTTCTGCGGCGCCGCTGGTGAAGTGGAGGTACTCGCCCCAGGTGAGGTCGCGCACGTACTGGGTGTCCGCGCTGCGCGGGAAGTGCTCGGCGAGCAACCTGAAGAAGCGCACCATGACCTGCGGGCCGCCGCCGGTGTCGGTCCGCAGTGGACGCCACCAGTCACGGAACCAGTGCGTGTCCGGGCGGGGGAAGGCGTCGCAGCTGCGGTCGAACACCTGCGCCACCTCGGCCGCCCAGTGATGCCGCCCGAGTGCGACGTACACGTCATAGATGAAGAACTCGGCCCACTTGCTGTCGCCCCAGATCCGGAACGCCGGCGATCCCCACGTGCCGTTGTTCGCGCCCTCAACGATGTGCGACATCTCGTGTGTGACCAGATCGTGGATGCCGCTGTCGCCCTCGCGGTACGGGCCGGGTCCGCAGTCGGTGACGTTGCGGTTGTCGTGGCTGGGGTCCTGGTAGCTGGATGGATGTCCACCGGCGTAACGGCCCTGGTGGAAGACCGAGTACAGCAGCGGATCAGGTCCGAACTCGCCGAACGTCTGCTTGGTGTATTGCCAGGCGTCGTGGAGGTAGGCCAGCAGCCAGCGCGCGGCGCCGGAGGTCACGTCCGGGTCCACGTAGACCGCGACGTGGCTGCTCGCTTCGGCCAGCTGGAGCAACTGGTCGTGCTCGAACCAGTGCTCCCGCCACGTCCGCGGCGGACCGCTGTTCATGCCCCAATCCTCTCCCGGCCGCACCGATCGGCCACAAGAACGTGCAAATCGTCTGCCCGACAAGAAGCCGTCACAGCTTGTTACCCTCCGGGGACATCGCATCGACGGCGGGACACGCGGCACTTATCGCCGGTGTCGTCCCGGTCTCTATTGACTTATCGACAGCGCCCGACCGGTGTCCGGTCCGGGTCCGTCATGTGGGTGGATACTGCTGCCATGACCGGCTGCTGCGATCACGACGACTACCAGTCGGTGTTCTCCGGCCGCTTCGCGCGTCGTCAGTCGAGGCGCTACCACCGGCGGGGGTTGACCCCGGCGGCGCGGGGCATCGTCGACTTCGCTACCGCGCAGGGAATCGCCGGCGCCACGGTCTTGGAGATCGGCGGCGGTGTTGGGCAGATCCAGATCGAGCTGCTGCGTCGGGGCGCCGCGCAGGTGACCAACCTGGAAATCTCGGGGAACTACGAGGCCGAGGCGGCGCGCTTACTCGAACAGGCCGGGATCACCGAGCGGGTCACCCGCCGCTTACTTGACGTCGCCCAGGCACCGGAGGAGGTGGAGCCGGCCGATGTCGTGGTACTGCACCGCGTCGTCTGCTGCTATCGCGACTACGCAAGGCTGCTGAAGGCCGCGGCGGGTCACGCGCGCAAGACGCTGGTCTACAGCCATCCCGCAGCCAACTTCGTCAACCGTGCGCAGTTCGGCGCTGAGAACCTGTACCGCCGGCTAACCCGCAACGACTTCCGGGCGTTCATCCACCCCCCGGAGGAGATGCTCCGCGCCGCGGTGTCCGACGGCCTGCACGTGGCTTACCGGCGCCATGCCAGGGACTGGGACGTCGTCGGGCTGGCGCGCTGAGGCGGTTCACCGTTGCTCGGGGTAATGATCATCGGCACCGCACCACACGGCACGAGACCACATAGGTAGCCGGTCGCCGAACGATTCAGGCGACGAGGCGGGTCGGGCACTCTGCCTCGCCGCGGTCTCGCGACGCGACAACCCGGAGATGGCCGACCGGTGCGGCTGCGCGGCGCTCGGGGATCCACTCGGCCGAGTGGTCCGGCGACGCTCGCCGCGTGCTGTCGCGTCCGGCCAGCTGGTTGACACGGGCGGCCAGCTGGTCGACACGGCAGGCACAGCCACGCCACGCCACGCCACGCCCAGGCAGTAAGCACGCCCGCCAGAGCAAACTCCACGGCCACCAGCGCCCGTTCGGCAAGACCGAACGACCACGC
>JAJKIB010000491.1 GCA_021154745.1 Mycobacterium sp. | reverse complement strand
TGCTGATGCTGGAGCGCCCGGACTCGGGCACCGTGCGGTTCGACGGCATCGACCCGTTCAGCCTGCGCGGCAAGGATCTGCTGGCTTTCCGCCGCCGCGTGCAGATGGTGTTTCAGGATCCGTACGCCTCGCTGAATGCGCGCATGTCGGCGGGCGACATCATCGCCGAGCCGTGGCGCAGCCACAAAGGCCTGTACAAGAGCCGGCGCGACCGCGATATGCGGGTGCGGGGGCTGCTGGATCTCGTCGGCCTCGGCGCGAAGGCGGCGGACAAGTACCCGCAGGAGTTCTCCGGTGGCCAGCGCCAGCGCATCGGCATCGCCCGCGCATTGGCCCTCGATCCCGACGTGATCATCTGCGACGAGCCGGTGTCCGCGCTCGATCTGTCCGTGCAGGCGCAAGTGCTCAACCTGCTCAACGACCTCCAGGGCGAGCTCGGGATCTCCTACATCTTCATCTCACACGACCTGTCCGTTGTCCGCCACGTTGCCGACCGCGTCGCGGTGATGTATCTCGGCCGGATCATCGAATCCGGGCCCACCGAAGCGGTTTTCGAGCGCCCGAACCACCCGTACACCGCCGCGCTGATGTCCGCGGCGCCGCAGCTCGACGGTGCGCACCGCAAAGAGCGGATCCTGCTGAAGGGCGAGGTGCCCTCTCCGCTCGACCCGCCGTCGGGATGCCGGTTCCGCACGCGGTGCTGGAAGGCCACCGAGGTCTGCGCGACGACCGCGCCACCCAACGCCGTCGACCCGGAGATCGCCGGGCACAGCGCCGAGTGCCACCATCCCCTGCTACAGGATCCGAGCATGCTGGCATCGGCATGAGCGTGCTCGGGTACTGCACCATTGCCGGGGCGGTGATGCTGGCGTCCTGTCTGCAGGCGTCGATCGGATTCGGAATCGGGATGCTCGCCGCGCCCGTCATCGCGCTCGTCGACCCGCGCCTCATTCCGGGGACGTTGATCATGGTCGCGACGCTCGTCACGCTGATCGTCGCCGTGCGCGAACGTGAGGATATCGACCTGCACGGAACCGGCTGGGCTCTGGTGGGCCGGGTTCCCGGAACCATCGCGGGCGCACTGCTTTTGGCGATGTTGCCCGAGCGAGCGTTGACGGTCATGCTCGCCGGCGTGGTGCTCCTCGGGGTGGCCCTCACGAGCGCCGGATGGATTCCCGCGGCGCGACGGCGCAACGTGGTGCTGGCCGGCGCGACCTCGGGCGTGCTCGGAACCGCGACGTCGATCGGCGGGCCACCGATGGCCCTGGTGTGGCAACGCAACAGCGGTGCGCGCCTGCGTGGGACGATGAGCGGATTCTTTCTCGTCGGCTCGATGATGTCGATCGCGGCACTCGCGTTGACCGGCGCGGTCGACGGCCGGACCGTGTGGGGATTCGCGGCGCTGGTGCCGGCGGCCGTGGCGGGGTATCTCTTGTCCCGCCGTATCAACCACTTCCTCGACCCGAAACGATTGCGCTTGGTGGCAATCGGCGCCTCCACGCTGGGCGCCGTCGTGTTGATCGGCCGCGAACTGCTCACGATCTGAGGAGGACTGTGACGCAAGAGCCCGACATCGCCGTCCGCAAGGTGAAGTCCGCCGTGCGGACCGTCGAGCTGCTCGAGTATCTGGCCGCCCGGCCCGACCACCCGGCGCGCCTGCGCGAGATCAGTAACGCACTCGAGATGCCGCGCAGCAGCGCCCACGCCCTGCTGCGCACCCTCGTTGCCCAGGGCTGGGTGCGATGCGACCCGTCAGGAGCGTTGTACGGCATCGGGATTCGCGCGCTACTCGTCGGCACGAGTTATCTGGACGCCGACCCATACCTGCCGCTGATCACCCCATTCCTTGACGACCTGCGCCAGGACCTCGACGAGACATTTCACCTCGGCCGCCTCGACGGCACCGACATCGTGTACCTCGCTACCCGCGAATCCAAGCAGTACACCCGCGCGTCGAACCGCGTCGGCAGGCGGCTGCCCGCCTACACCACCGCGCTGGGCAAGGCGCTGCTGGCCGAGCGGTTCGGCACCGACCGCGACGAGCACATTCCCGCCGCGCTGAAGCCGCTGACCGTCAACACGATCGTCGACCGCGGTTCCCTCGACGATGCCCTCGACGAGGTGCGGGTGCGGGGATACGCCAACGATGGCCAGGAGAACACCGTGGGGCTGCGGTGTTTCGCCGTCGCGTTGCGTTACTGCCGGCCCGCTCAGGACGCCATCAGCGCCTCGGTACCCGTGGGGCGTCTGACGCCGCAACGCGAGCGCGAGATCGTCGACGCGCTGTGCGCCATGGGCGACAAGGTCTCCCGAGTGGTGCGTCCATTGGCCAACGGCGACAAATGGTTTGCGTCGTAAGGAGTTTGACATGAGCACACCCGTCGTTCGCGACATGGCGGTGATTCCGATCGCTGGTCACGACAGCATGCTGCTGAACCTCAGCGGCGCCCACGGACCGTTCTTCACCCGAAACCTGATGATCCTCACCGACTCCGACGGCAATACCGGCGTCGGCGAGGTCCCGGGAGGGGAGCCGATCCGGCGCACCCTCGAGGACTCGCGCGCTCTCGTGACCGGCCGCAGCATCGGCGACCACCACGCGGTCCTCAACGACATGCGCCGTGCCTTCGCCGATCGGGACGCGGCAGGCCGTGGTGCGCAGACGTTCGACTTGCGCGTCGCCGTGCACGCCGTGACCGCCGTCGAGTCGGCGATGCTCGACCTTCTCGGACAGCACCTCGAGGTGCCGGTGGCGGCGCTGCTCGGTGACGGCCAGCGGCGCGACCGGGTGCAGGTCCTGGGTTACCTGTTCTTCGTCGGCGACCGCACCAAGACCGACCTGGCGTACCGGTCGCCGGCCGACGAAGATTCGCGCGCCGACGAGTGGCTGCGGCTCCGTCATGAGGAAGCCCTGTCGCCGGAGGCCGTCGTCCGCCTCGCGGAGGCCGCACGTTCGCGGTACGGATTCCGCGACTTCAAGCTCAAGGGCGGGGTGTTGCCCGCCGCCGACGAGGCCAAGGCGGTGATCGCACTGGCGGACCGATTCCCGGACGCCCGAATCACGTTGGACCCCAACGGCGGCTGGCTGCTCGCCGACGCGGTGAAGACCTGCCGCGAGCTGACCGGAGTACTCGCCTATGCCGAGGACCCGGTCGGACCCGAGGGCGGCTTCTCGGGTCGCGAAGTGATGGCCGAATTCAAACGGGCCACCGGGTTGCCGACGGCGACGAACATGATCGGCACCGACTGGCGCGAGTTGGGGCATGCGATCCGCGCGAACGCGGTTGACATCCCGCTGGCGGATCCGCACTTCTGGACGATGGCCGGATCCGTGCGCGTCGCTCAGCTCTGCGATGCGTGGGGTCTGACGTGGGGCTCACACTCCAACAACCACTTCGACGTCTCGCTGGCGATGTTCACCCACGTCGCGGCCGCCGCACCCGGCGACATCACCGCGATCGACACCCACTGGATCTGGCAGGACGGCCAGCGGATCACCAAGCAGCCGTTTCCGATTATCGACGGATACCTCACCGTGCCTGACAAACCCGGCCTGGGCGTCGAGCTCGACATGGAAGCTGTCAGCGCCGCGCACGAGCTGTATCAACGGGAAGGGCTCGGCGGCCGCGACGACGCCGTGGCGATGCAGTACTTGATTCCGGGCTGGACGTTCGACAACAAACGCCCTGCGCTGCAGCGATGAAAGTTGTTGTGGCCGACGCTAATCTGGTGCCGCACCGCGACCGGCTAGAAGGCGCGGTGCCATCCGGCGCCGAGGTGAGCTGGCATGTGGGTGGCGTGCCACTGGACGAACTGCGGAACGCCGACGTCTATGTCGGCAGCCGCTTCACCGCAGAAATGGCCGAGGCAGCGAAAAAGCTGCGGCTGATTCACGTCGCCGGCGCCGGCACCGACAAGGTGGATTTCGACGCACTGGGGCCGGACATTCTGGTGGCCAACACGTTTCACCATGAGCGATCCATCGCTGAGTATGTGGTCGCGGCCGCGGTGATGCTGCGCCGCGACTTCTTGGCCCAGGACAGTCAGCTGCGCCGCAACGTGTGGGCTACGTCGGTGTACGACGCGGCGATACCGGAGGCAAGGACGCTGACCGACGCGCATATTGGCTTCGTCGGGTTCGGGCACATCGGCCGGTGTACGTGGGACTTGTTCCGCGCGTTTGGTTGTCGCGGGTCGGCGGTGACCGGTTCGGGACGTGTCGCGGAGTGCGGGCTGGGGTGGACGGGTGGCACGACCGAGCTGGACAGGCTGCTGCGCGAGTCCGACGTCGCGGTGGTGTCGGCGCCGCTGAACGAGCACACCGAGGGCATGATCGGGACGGAACAACTGCGGGCGCTGGGCCCGGATGGGGTGTTGATCAATGTGGGCCGCGGTCCGCTGGTGCAGGAGCAGGCGTTGTACGACGCGCTGTCAGGTGGCGTGATCCGGGCGGCGGCGATCGACGTTTGGTATCGCTATCCGTCGGGCGACGGCGTGAGCGCACCGAGCGACCTGCCGTTCGCGGAGCTGTCGAACCTGTTGATGACACCGCATTCGTCGGGGGTCACACAAGACACATTCACCGGCCGCGTTGACGACGTCGCGGCGAACATCGGGCGGTTGCAGCAGGGGGAGCCGCTGAAGAACATCGTGTTCGGCGCAACGTGAAGGCCCCTCGCCGGGATAGGCGGAGTTTGCCCGCCTTCGAGCGACAAAGGCGTTTCCCCAGGTCACGGCCACAATGACAGCCGAGCGATCAGCGACAAAACCGGGCTAAAACAGCAGGTCAGTAAGTTGTCGCGCAGAGGCGGGCACAAAGGGGGTCGTCCAAAGTCTTGCGCGGCGCCAAATCCAGCACCTTCCTAGCCCGATCCGTACTCGAGCGCCGGCTCCGCGGAGTCCACATGACCGTTGCTGTAGATCGTCAGATGATCGGGCCGCACCTCGTAGCGGGCGCCGTCAGCCGGGTTGGCGACATCGAATCCACCCCCGCTCGGGACTGCGTTCGCAAGCTGGACGTTGGCGCCGTCCCTCAGTCGTTCGCCGTGGTAGTAGTAGCTGCCCGGCGTGGTCTCGCAAATAACCGCCAGCGACTGAGCCGTTCTGATCGCGGCGGCCGGGGTGCTCCCGGCGTCGCAGCGGGCCGCATGGCCGACGAAGCCCTGCGCGTCGGTCCCTGACACGCCCGGCAGCGGTGTCCCGCTTGTCGACGGTGACGTCGTGGTTGGGCTGGTGGTCGACGTGGTGGATGGCGTCGACGTCGAGGGCTCGACCGTCTCGGTGGTCGTGCTCACCGACGGCGGCGGCACAGCCACGGTGGTCTGCGGCGGTGCGGCGCTGTCCTGATTGCCGGAGAACAGCTGCATCGCGAGCACCACGGCCGCGCCGAACAGCACGATCGTCGCCACTATCAGTGCCACCTGGCCAGGGCCGAAGCGCGATTTCCGCACCGGCCTCTCGGGCGGCCGGATCTCCGGCGGCGGGTAAGGCGTATACCCCGTGCCCGCCGGATTCGCGTACACCGCCGAGAACTGCCTCGTCGAGGTCGGCGCACTCGGCACAGGCACCGCAGCCGGTGCAGGGGCTACAGCCGGTGCAGGCGGCACCTGGTCCCCGGACGCGGCAGCCGTCGCCGCCTTGGCCAGCTCTCCCGCGGAGGCGAACCGATCCGCCGGCTTCTTGGCCATTCCGCGCGCGATCACATCGTCGAACGCGCGATTGATCCCGCGGCGCATGATGCTCGGCCGCGGCGGCGGCGAAAACATGTGCGCGGTCATCAGCTGCCTGAGGTCGCCCGTCTCAAACGGCGGCCGACCGGTCAGGCTTTCGTAGAGCAGGCACGTCAACGAGTACACGTCCGCGGCCGGTCCGACCTGTCCGCCGCTGAACCGTTCCGCGGACATGTACGCACACGAGCCGATGATCAAACCCGTCATTGTCATGCTCGCGTCGCCGCCGCCGTGGGCGATCCCGAAGTCGACGAGGTAGGCGAAGTCATCCGGTGTGAGCAGGACATTCTCCGGTTTGATGTCCCGATGCACCAGGCCGTCCGCGTGCGCGGCGTCCAGTGCCGCACCCACCTGCGCGATGATCGACGTGGCCCGACCCGGGTCGAGCGGGCCGTTCGCCTTCAGCTCGTCCTTCAGGCTGCCACCCTCGACCAGGCGCATGTCGATGTACAGAGCCCCGTCGATGTCGCCGAAGTCGTGCACGGGAATGACGTGCGGTTCCTGCAATCGCGCCGCCATCCGCGACTCGCGCCTGAAGCGCTCCTGGTAGTTCGGGTCCGCGGCCATCTCCGCGCGCAGCACCTTGAGCGCCACCGTCCGGTCCTTGATGGTGTCGTAGGCCCGGTACACCTCGCCCATCCCACCGACACCGATCAGGGAATTCAGCTCGTAGGGCCCGAAACGGGTGCCCAGGCGCGAGCCACCGTGTGGGGAGGTCATCCTCATCCTTTCGTCCTTACCGTCCGAGCCCGACGCAGCAATACACCGTGTTCCCAGATCGGATGCACGCTTAACGTGCCCGAAGTTTATGCGCACCAAAGTAACTGGGTCCGACACGACGGTGCAGGTACCACCGTACGTCGAGCAGACCGGTACCGCATGCCCGAGAGATTGAACGACTAACCGATGTCTTTCGTTTTACGTACTGAGAACTGAGCGGAGGACAAGCGCTGCTGCATTGGATCGCCCGGCTAGCCATTGCGGCACCGCGACGGGTCATCGCCTTCGCGGTGCTGTTGACCGTCGCCCTGGGGATATTCGGAGTTCCCGTAGCGAAGAGCCTGTCCGCCAGCGGATTCGGTGATCCGACGTCCGAATCGGCAAGAGCGACCCAGGTCCTGACCGATAAGTTTCATCAAGGCGACGTGAGATTGCTGATCGTCGTATCGACACCCGACGGCATCGAAAGCGCTGCTGCTCGCGCCGCCGGCAACGACATCGTCGACCAACTGCGCAGTTCGCCACACGTCGCGCAGGTGACGTCGCCATGGACCTCGCCGCCGGCCGCCGCCGCGGATCTCGTCAGCCGCGATCGCACATCGGGACTCATCGTGGCGGGCATCACCGGCAACGAGAGCCAGCAGCAGACGTACGCCAAGGAGCTGTCCGACCAGGTAGCGGACGGCCACAACGGGGTCACCATCCGGTCGGGTGGAACCGCGACGGTCAACGTGCAGATCACCGAGCAGTCGCAGCGCGACCTGCTGGTGATGGAGTCGCTCGCGATCCCGCTGAGTTTCCTCGTGCTGGTCTGGGCGTTCGGTGGGCTGGTGGCCGCCGCGCTGCCGGTGGCCGTCGGCGTGACGGCCATCCTCGGCGCGCTCGCGGTCTTGAGGTTGATCTCGTTTGCCACCGACGTGTCGATCTTCGCACTCAACCTCACCACCGCGATGGGCCTGGCGCTGGCGATCGACTACACCCTGCTGATGATCAGCCGGTTCCGGGACGAGTTGGCCGACGGCGCGAGCCGCGACGACGCCCTGATCCGCACGATGGTGTCGGCGGGCCGCACCGTGGTGTTCTCCGCCACCACGGTCGCCCTGTCGATGGCGGTCATGGTGCTGTTCCCAATGCACTTCCTGAAGTCGTTTGCCTACGCCGGCGTCGCGACGGTCGCCTTCGCCGCCTCGGCCGCGATTGTGGTGACACCCGCCGCACTCGTGCTGCTCGACGATCGCCTGGACTCGCTCGACGTACGCCGGCTCGCCCGCCGCGCGCTCGGCCGCCCCGAACCTCAACCGGTGCCCGTCGAGCAGAGGTTCTGGTACCGCTCGGCGAGTTGTGTTATGCACAAAGCGATTCCGCTCGGATTGGCCGGTGTCGCAGTTCTGTTGCTGCTCGGCGCGCCGTTCCTGAGCGTGCGGCCGGGATTCCCCGACGATCGCGTGCTGCCGAGTTCGACGTCGGCTCATCAAGTCGGCGACCTGCTGCGGCGCGACTTCGTCCACAACTCCGACGCCGCGGTGACCGTCGTCGTCCCAGACACCAACGGTATCAGCGCATCCGACATCGACAGATATGCAGCCGACCTGTCCCGCGTGCCCGACGTGCCCGCGGTGTCGGCCCCGACGGGAACGTTCGTCGACGGTAACCGGGTAGGCCCGCCGTCGGCGCCGGCCGGGCAGATTACCGGAAGCGCATTCCTCACCGTCGACAGCTCGGCGCCGCTGTTCTCCGACCAGTCGGAAGCTCAGCTCGACCGCCTGCACGCGGTTCCCGGCCCGGCAGGCAATCGCGTCGACATGACCGGCCCGGCACAGACGAACCGCGACAGCGTCGACGCCATCACCACGCGGCTGCCCGTGGTGCTCGGCCTCATCGCCGTCATCATGTTCGTGCTCCTGTTCCTGCTGACCGGCAGCATCGTCATGCCGCTGAAAGCGTTGGTACTCAACGTACTTTCGCTGACCGCCGCGTTCGGCGCACTGGTGTGGATCTTCCAGGACGGCCATCTCGGCGCGCTCGGCACCACACCGAGCGGGACGTTGGTGGCCAACATGCCGGTGCTGTTGTTCTGCATCGCGTTCGGCCTGTCGATGGATTACGAGGTGTTCCTGGTATCCCGGATCCGGGAGTTCTGGCTGGCATCGGGTAAGACCAGGGCCGATAACGCCGAGAGTGTGGCCCGCGGCATCGCCCACACCGGACGCATCATCACCGCCGCCGCGCTGGTCATGTCGATCTCCTTCGCGGCGTTGATCGCCGCTCACGTGGCCGTCATGA
>JAJKIB010000490.1 GCA_021154745.1 Mycobacterium sp. | reverse complement strand
CGGCGGGTTTCTTCCACGAGCGGCCCTACTTCGGGCCAGCGATCTTCTCCAAGACCACCGACTTTCGGTCAGGCGTGGAGGGCGCTAATGGCTTCTGCCGGGGCTGTTTGGCAGGCTCGGTTTTGGTAGCGGCTGGTGGGTCAGCACTCTTGGGCGCTGATCTTCGGTGAGGCCTTGCAACAGACTGTGCGCCCGCTGGTCGTGAGGAGGCGTAACTGCTGCTGGGATGTCGTGCCCCGGGTTGGTCGCGAGCCGGCATGCTGATGCTGCGATCGTCTTGCAGGCGCACACGGCCGAGCACGGGGGCCGGGTTCGACACGCGCCGTTACATCACGGGGTCGCTGACGGGCCGCCGGGTGAGCGCTGACAAGAGTCCAGTTGGGCGGAGGTACACGGCCGCCGTGGTGCGGCAATCGCCTCCCACTCTGAACGCGCTGAGCGGCTTGTGGGCGGGCGGCGCTCTGGCGCTGACCTTCGGACTGCGCCTGTGGTCGACTGTGAGCGGCGTCTCGCGCACCCGGCCTCACGTACGGGATGCCCCGACAGGCGATGCCGGCCGGGTGGGTGGCGACCTTGGTACCAGTCATCGGCCACCGTGATGACGTCGTCGCGCGAGGGTGCGTCGCCGGGCTGGGGATGGGGCGGCGCTGACGGATGGGGATGGGGCGCTGTCATCGACCGGGCTACGGGTGCGCTGATTGAGCGGTTGTCGAGGGAGTTCGAGCCGCTGGTCCGAATTCCTCGCGACGAAGGGCACGCTGCATGAGTAGGGCTCGGGCGTGTCCGTCATCAACAAGTACCGGGTCGACCTCGGCGAGCCACTTCGCGACCGCGAGCGCCGATATCGTGCCGAGTTCTTTACCGCGGTCGCCGAGGCCGCCTGCGACTGATTCAGGGGGCCGTCGCCGACCCGCCGGTGGGCTGTACGGCGGTCGGTGAGGACCATGGCTGGCGGGACTCGATTCGGCGGGTCGTTGCAATGGTGGCCGAGGTGGGTGCATGGCTGAGGGGTCGGGCCGGGCGGGGCACGTCGTGATGGCGACGGTGGACGTGGGTCAGTCGTATCGCTCATTGCGGCAGCGACCGGTGCCTCGCCGGGAGCGTTATGCGCTGGGCAGGCGGTTGCGCGAGCAGGTGCCGCGTTCGAGCCTGGGCCGCTGGCGGCCGCCGGTCGGACGCCCGGACGTCGTCAGGCAGATCATGGAGTCGCACGAGGGCCGACTGGAGTCGCTGATTCCGGTGCGGGTGGCACGGATGATCGCCTCGCCGTACGGGTTTCTGCGCGGCAGCGCCGTCGTCATGGCCGAGGATCTGGCCCTCTTGCCGGCGACCGGGATCCAGCCGGTGATCTGCGGCGACGCGCATCTGGGCAACTTCGGTTTCTACGCCTCGCCGGAGCGGGATCTGGTCATCGACCTCAACGACTTCGACGAGGCGCATCCCGGCGGCTGGGAGTGGGATCTGCGTCGCCTGGCGGCAAGCATCTGGGTCGCCGGGCGACAGAACGCAGCGACTGAACGGCAATGTGAGAGCGCCGTTGCCTGCATGACCGCGACGTATCGCGAACACATCCGCTGGCTGGCCGGGCAGCCGCTGCTGTCACGATCCTTCGACCGCTTCCTTGTCGACCGCCTGCACGAAGTCGCGACGCAGCAATCGTTGCGTGATGCGATCGCCCGCTCGGCAGAACGTGCCCGCACCCGGATCAGTGACCGTGCCCTTCCGCGGTTCACCGAGCAACACCAGTCCGGCCGACGCATCGTTGAAGAACCCCCGCTGATCACCCGACTGCCTGACCCCGAGGCCAAGCACCTGACCGTCGCACTGGACGACTATCTGGAGACGCTGCCCACGCACTGGCGGCGCGTGCTCAGCGGCTACACCGTCGTCGACGTGGCCCACAAAGTCGTCGGCGTCGGCAGCGTCGGACTGCGGGCCTACGTCGCCCTGTGCGAGGGCAGCGACGAGAACGACGTCCTGTTCCTCCAGCTCAAACAAGCCCGGCGCTCCGTGCTGGCCCGCTACGTCCACGGCGAATCGGCGTGGCACGCCCACCAAGGTCAACGCGTGGCCGAATACCAGCAGGCGCTGCAGACCGTCAGCGATCCGTTACTGGGCTGGACCAGCTTCGACGGACGCCAGTACTACGTGCGGCAGTTCCGCAACATGAAGGGCACGATCCCCATCGACTCCCTCGATGCCGCCGCGCTGATGGACTACGTCGGAATCTGCGGTCGGCTCCTGGCCAAGGCACACGCCCGCACCAGCGGCGCCTCGATGATCGCCGGCTATGCCGGCGCGTCGGACAAACTCGACAGGGCCATCTGCGCCTTCGCCCGCAGCTACGCCGACCAGACCGAACGGGACCATCACAGCCTCGTCAAAGCCGTCGACCGGGGCCGGTTTCCGTCCGCGCCAGGCACCTGAGCGGCCTCGCGGCCGTGGGGGCAGAACTCCTTGCACCACATCCCGGCGGCGGTGATCGGTGCATCCATCGGCGCGATCGGCACCGCCGTCGGCCAGCGGTCCCTCCGTGCGGTTCTCGGCTTTTGCAACCCGCGGCAGGTGACTTGGCCCGAGGCCTACATCCACGACACGCCGGAGCGCTTCCGCGGCGACGGTGAGGTCATTGATGAGACGACAGCGGGGTTGTGCGGGACTACATGCAGGACTTCCGTGAGCACCTCGTCCGGGTCTTGACCGTGTTAGCCCGGCCCTCGACCGTTCCCACTCCCGGACGGTCAGATAACTGGACGCTGCTCGGATTCGGGCGCCCGTTCGAACTCGACCCTGCGTTCGGCGGGCACGAGGTCCGCGTATTCCGGATGGCGTTGGATGTAGCTGCGGATGAAGGGGCAGAACGGCAGCACCTGAAGTCCGGCCTCACGGGTCTGGCCCAGGGCGTGGCCGGCGAGCACGGCGCCGAGGCCCCGACCTTGGAAGCCGTCCTCGATAACGGTGTGAGTGAACGCCACTGTGGACGCATTTCGCCGGTACTCGGCGAACCCCGCGACTTCGCCGCCCACCAGCACCTCGAAGCGGCACGCTCCCGGGTTGTCGACAACGCTCGGCTGCCTGTCGGTCACTGCGGTTTCCTTTCGGTTCGGCAAGGCGGCGGGCGGCTCAGGCGTCGACGGTCGCATGCATCTCCCAGACGAGGATCTCCGCAGCGTCGGTGGCGGTGACCCGCTGACCGCCGGTGCCGGTGAAGCGGACCGCGTCGCCGCTGTTCAGCTCGCCGGCGTCCTCGAGGGCCACGACGCCGCGAGGAACGAACAGGTGCATGAACGGTGCGTCGGGCAGTTCGACGGTGCGGCCTGGTTCCAGCCGAGCGGCGTGCAGTGCGGCGTAGCGGTTCCGGATCTTGATGGCAGCGACGTCACGGTGCTCGGGCATGCCCGAGGCCACCGGCACCAGGCCGCCACTGAGCGCGGCGTCGTCGATCTCGAGCTGTTCGTAGCCCGGGACGATGCCGTTCTCCTCGGGCACAACCCACATCTGCACGAAGTGCACGGGATCGCGATGTTCAGCGCCCTCCAGCCGCCAGGAGTCGTTCCTCTCGCTGTGCAGGATTCCCGTCCCGGCGCTCATCCGCTGTGCCAGAGCCGGGTAGATGACGCCGTTGTGACCGGTGGAGTCCTGGTGCACCAACGACCCCTGCATCACCCAGGTGACGATCTCCATGTCGTGGTGCGGATGCGTTTCGAAGCCGGCGCCGGGCTCCACGATGTCGTCGTTGTTCACCAGCAGCAGACCATGGTGGGTGTTGCGAGCGTCGTGATGGTGCCCGAAGGAGAAGGAGTGCTTGCTGTCCAACCAGGAGATGCGGGTTGCGAATCGCTCATCCGCTCGACGGACGTCGACTCCTGAGCTGAGCGCGAGATCGGTCATCTTCCAGTGCCCCTCCAGTACATTAGCAGTGATGTACTTTTGGCAATGTGCATCACGCCCAATGTATTTCGTGGCAGACCGGAGTCACATGACGTCGTGGCTGACCGACGAACAACAGCGACTGTGGCGCGGTCTACGACTGATGACATCTCGTCTGGACGAGCGCCTGAGTCACGACCTGCAACAGCAGTCCGCGTTGTCCCTACCCGACTACGACGTGCTCGTGCGGCTGAGCGAAGCATCCGACGGGCGACTGAGAATGTTCCAGCTCCTTCAGGACCTGCACTGGAAGCAGAGTCGACTGTCCCAGCACATCGGCCGAATGCAACACCGCGGGCTGGTGGCGCGAGAAGCATGCACTACCGACCGGCGCGGGGCCTTCGTCGTCCTGACTCCTGCCGGTCGCGACGCCATCGCGAAGGCCGCACCCGCTCACGTCCACACCGTCCGGGCACTGGTGTTCGACGACCTCTCTGCGTCACACGCTGCCACTCTCGAGGCATTCCTCGCGCAGATCATGTCCCGGCTCTGAACGCCGGCCACAACTTCCGCACCCCCACGGTCAGCAACTCCTTGAAAGGCCTCGATGATTCAACGGCTGCCTGTCTCAAGCCGTTGTCCATTTCCCGAACGGGCGCATTCGAGCGAGCGTCGGAATGCTGACCGGTTCACGGAGCCAATGGCGAACACCGCCCCCGGTGTACTGCTCCATGATCGCGTTCCAGCCGTCCGCGCGAATCACGCGGCCAAGCGCCGACACGTGGCTGGAATCGTATGCACCCGTGGTGCGGCCGACCCAGCGAACTCAGGTTGTTCTCCGTCGAGCGCAGTTGCCCCTTAGTGCGCCGTTTGATGTCCGCCCGCCTGGTCGCCGTCCGTTTTGTCGAGCGAGTTCCATCGCGAGGTTGTGTACAAATCCGGCCGACCCGCTCGGTCCGAAACCTACGCGAGAGGGGCCATGATGGCCGACGAGCCCGTCAAGATCGATTTGACGCATGCCTTCAACCGCCTGGCCGACCAGTGGTTCGACCTCTTCAAAGGCACGGTGGCAACGCATATGCCACACCCTGCGTGCGCAATGCCGGGCAACTTCGACGAGGCGACGATCCAGCGGGTCAACAACGAGGGGACCCACACGAACTGGTTTCTGCGGTGGAACCAGACGGCAAAGGCCACCGACAGCATGTGGGAGACACGCCGCCTGCTCAGCAGCATCACTTGGGATCTCCACGTTTCCTGGGACGGGGTGGCCTTCGAGCAGGAGAACGAGCAGTACCACCTGATCGACAATGCCTACGCATACGTCGAGCTCAAGGACCCCAGCCAGAGCCTGAGCCTCGACGTGTCGGGCGCGACCGGCCACCCGCATTTCGAGGGTCACATTGCCCGGCTCCCGGTGTGGTTCAGCATCGTGGTGAATGACGGCTCCACAACCGTCCGGAACGAGCAGCGCGGCTTCGAGATCTACGGCGATGGAGGGCGCCATCGGCTCGGCTGAGACCGAAGATGAAGCGCGCAGTCCACCCGCAGCTCGGTCTACTTGCTGGGCTGCGGGTGTCCTGGACGTCCTGATGAGGCGCGGAGCGGTAAGACTTGCTTGCAACCCTCACCCGCCGCCCAGACACGACCAGCAGAGGTACGTGAACTGGTGATTGCCGGCACGATGCGAGATCGCGCTCGGTCTTGGCCGCCGATGCGATCCGTTCGGCCGCCGCCGCGATAGGTAAGACCTGGCGAGACGTGCCAAACCGTCAACCAACTGCGGCCGTTCACCACAGTGCCGACGCGCGCATAACGACCCGCCGCCCACGCCTTCCATCGCGAACCACCGTGGTCCGTATTCGGCAACTTGCGCGCGGCAACGATCAGGCGGTCGTGAGCTGTTCTCCGCCGGCTCTCACCAAGCGTGACCAGGTCGGTGTCGTCGCCGGGCGTGTGAAATGCTCGACACGCGCCCGGTGATGCCCTGCGCTGCCGATCGGCTAGTCGGCTCACCGTCCGGGGTTGGTGCGCTCAAAGGACGGCGCCCCAGCTGGAATTACGGGGGAATCGGTTTCAGGTCGCAATGGGCTTTCGAACGACCGGCTGCTCTGGCCCGGGGGTCAGGTACTTGCCGGCGCACGAGGACGGTCACCGGGCGTGTTGCACGGCCAGCTATCGCTGGTAGGTGCCGTGCAGGCGTGCCTCGGCGAGCAGGTGCCGCTCGGCAGCCGCCTCGACCTGGGCGTAACTGGGCAGCTCGCCAAGCTCGAGCGGGGCATCGAGGGCGAGCAGCCGGAACACGTAGCGGTGCGGCGGGTCTCCGGGTGGCGGGGCCGGCCCCAGGTAGCCGGCGACGCCGAACCCGTTGGCCCCGGCCACCGCCTCGCCGGCAACCTCGGCCTTCCTCAGCCCGCGTCTGCCCGGATCGAGCCCGCACAGCACCCAGTGCACGAAGCTGCCCTGGATCGGGGCGTCCGGATCGTCGACCAGCAGCACCAGTTCGGCCGTGGCATCCGGGACGCCGTCCCACTGCAGCGGCGGGGAGCGGTCGCCGCTGTCGTGATCGAAGGCGGGTGGGATCGGTGCGCCGTCAGCGAATGCCGGGCTGCGCAACGACAGGCTCACGGCGCCACCTTCGACCGCCGCGCAACGATTCGCAAGGGGCGGCGCTGATGAAGGTCCTCATCCGGTGCGATGCTCCTACCGGATTGCGGGTACGCGTTCCCGGGGGCGGGTCAGGAGCTACGGCTGCGCCGAGCCGGTGCCTCAGGGTCGACACCCCAGCTCGCGATCCACGTAGGCGTGATGCGGATGACTTCACGACTCATCAACGACACCGGTGGATCGACGTCCTCCAGCGCGAGCGCAGTGCCGCGGACCTCGATGCCGCGCACCGTCCAGCGGTCTCGCGATACCAGGTCATCTACTACCAGGGCCACTTGGGCGCTGGCCCGGACGTTGCGGAACTTGCGGGTGGTGCCCATCGCGGCGCCGCCGACGATGATCTCGCCGCTCTCGTCATCGAGGAACACGCCGACCGGGTTGATGATCACGAACTACGGCTGTCGTACTTAGTCGTTCGGATACGCCGCAGGACGTGAGGACCCCAGTCGCTACATCTGCTCTTCGCGGAGCACGTCGAGGTTGCGGAAGGTTGGCGGCCCGTCACAGAGCGAGGCGAGTCTCGCGGCGAACTCGCTGGTTTCGGGCAGGTCGGAGTTCGCCATCGCCTCCTCGTAGGAGGGGAACTCGACGATCTGCGCGTAGGTGTTATCGGCGTCGCGGTCCTTGGTCTGCACGCCCCGGGTGGCGGCCCGCTTGCCTCTGGTCGCCTCCAGCCAGCCGTCAAGCGCGGCGTTGAGTTCTTCGATGCGGCTGGTCTTGTACTCGATGATCTGGATGAACGGCATCTGGCCTCCCTCGTCGTTGTCGCCATAGATAGATCGTGCGCGTCGCCGCGCAGGCTCGGTGGGTTCAGTAGGTGACAGTAGCGGCGGGCTGATCGCCGATCCAGTGCTCCGGAAACGACGACGAGGGTGGCGCCCAGCAGGACCTGCGTTGCGTCGACGCTGCGGGCGAAGTCCAGCAGGGCCCGGGGCAGGTTCTGCCCGACGACGGAGTGGTAGCTGCCGCCGAGTGACTCGACAAGTAGTCGTTGATTGGCGAGCGCGGTGATATTTGAACCGGCCAGACCGTCGCTGCGGGTCACGTGCACGGCCATCAGGTCGCCGCCGGTTCGCGCGGCGATGCGCGCTGCGCGGCGGATCAGGGTCTCGCCCTCGGGGCCGTGAAGCGACCCAGTCGCGGTTCGCGGGGCAGCGCGGTGGCGGTGCCCACGCTGGAGCAGGAGGCGGCGCGCGATCTGGTCCGGTCCCGCGAGGATTGCCGCGGTGTCAGCAGGCCGATGGTGTCGGTGTAGTTGGAGTCCCGCGGCGCTGCCGCCGCCGGCCCACTGGCGGCGGGTGCGCTACGGGCTGTCCTATCGCGACGTGGGGCTGGGGGCCATGCGGACGTCGGCGTCGGAGTGGACTCAGAGAGGGCAACAAGCTGCTGGATGCCTTCTACACGACGAAGCGTGACGGCATGGGCATCGGGCTGTCCGTCAGCCACTCCATCATCGAGCGGCACGGTGGCTGCATTCGGCGGACACGCACGGCCATCTCGCGCAGCCCGGCTGCCGTCACCGCGGCGCGAGCCCGGTCTCGCGGGTGATGGCGGCCCACGCTGCGGCGACACGGGAAGCCAGATCGCTGTGATCGAGGGTGCCTGTGTCCAGCAGCGTCTGGGCAAGCTGGCCGGCGAGCACCGCGGCGGCGAAGGCGGTCCCGCTCCATACAGCGAACCCACCGGCGACATCGTCGGGATCGACGCTTGCGCTCCTGCCGGCGGCAACAGGTTCCGCGCCGTCGAAGACGATCGGCATCGTGCTCGCGACAACGGCTCCGGACCGGTGACAGGTCACGGACGGACCGGTGTTTGCGAAGTCGGACAGCGTGCCACTTGGGTTCAGCGAGCCAACGTTGAGGATCGGTACCCGGTCGCTTTCCGCGGTAAGCGCCGAGCCGGGATGCGGCGCCCACCCACCGGGGAACCGCGGGCGCGCCGAGGCGTCGTCGCCGGCGGCGGCGATCACGGCAACGCCGACCGCGCCTAGCGCAGCGGTGAGGGCAAGCAATGCGGAGTCGCCGTCCCCGTCGCTTTCGCCGTACCACCCGTGCGGGACGACCGCGATGTCCACGATTCCCTCGAGGCGACCCATGACCACCGCCTCGTGCTGCGCGACGAGCAGTCGGCCCAGCGCAAGCGCCAGGTCGCTTTCGGCGACTGCCGTGCTCACCGTGGTGATCGGCACCTCGGCGATCTCGGCGTCCGGGCACATCTGGCGCACGAGCCCCGCGATGAAGGTCGCCCGGCTCAGCGTGTCTCTGCGCTCGTACCAGTCCCACGGCGCGGCCAGCGGATCGTCGTCCGGGCCGAGGGATGCAGCCGCCTCCGGATCGGTGAGCTGCCTGCGGACCGCGTGCTGCAGCCACGGATGCGCACCGATCTCCGTGTCGAGAATCGCGACGACGGGGCGGCGAGAAGGCATGTCGCTGTCCGGTCGCGCCCGAGGTGCGGCGCCGAGCCACGCGATCGGGATGTGCCCGCCTGCGCCCGGCCGGGCCCCGATCGCCGCGCGTTCGCCCCGGCTGCCGGCGCGTGCTGCCGAGTCGCCGAGCCGAGCCACCAGCACGTGGTCGAGCGACACGTCAAGCGCGGCCGGCCCACCGACGAACGCCCGGTAGGTCTGCATGACCTGCCACGCATCTGGCGACATGTCCACGGCGTCCGAGGAGTCCGAGCCGTCCGGGGCAAGCCGCACAGCCACCACGTCCGATGCCGCGGTCTGCACTCCGAGCCGTCTTTCTTGCTCGGCGAGGGCCGCGAACCTGGGGTCGGTCTCGAGGCGGCAACCGCGCTCGACGGCCGCCTTGGAAAGGGCCGCCTCGGAAACGGCGGAGCGGCGGACCAGCAAGCTGTTCTGCATGTACACCGTCGAGAGCGGGCGCCGAGCGTCGGGAT
>JAJKIB010000489.1 GCA_021154745.1 Mycobacterium sp. | reverse complement strand
TGACCGCCCGCGGACAAACGTCCAAAGAGGCCGGCTATCCCAACGAGTACCTGCGCAGCCCTCGGCTGTCGGAGATGGCCGCAGGTGCGCTGCCGGGCGTCGCCGGCATGCTGATCATGACCGTCAGCGGCGTCTGCCTTGGCTACCGCCAGGCGATGGCGGGTCAACTGCTGCGACCCCAAGGCGCCGACCGCTTCCTGGCCTAGAGTCTTGGAGCCAGCGGCTCACGACTCGATGTTCTCGGGCGGCATCTCTGTTCGCCTCGCGTAATGCAGGGCCGACGCTCTCAAATACACCGAATGTACTGCGACTCACCGCGTTACTTCTTGGCGAGCACGTAGTCGCGAAGCGGCTGTGCGCAGCCTGCGTCGCCACGATGACGGTCGGTGCTTGTCGTCGGCAGCTTAACGGCGTCGATCTTGATCCAGGAGTGTTGCTTGCAAACGCAATGTGCCGCTGGCTCTTTCAGCACCGATCACCGACCTCGCCGGGCCGAGCGACGTACGTTGAGGGTCGTGCCGCTGTTGAACCTTGCGCTTCTCCCGGTCCATGTCGCACGCCGAGTCGCCAATGCAATGCTGGGCGCCGTCACGACACCACCGAGTCCCGAGCCTGTCGTGGTCGGCGGTATGCCCGAGGGCGTGCCGCCGGCGGCACTGCGGCCCGAGCCAAGGCTTCCCGCACCTGCCGGATGGCCGTTCGGTGAGGAGTTCCCGCGCACGTGCGGCACCGGCCGCTTCGCCGGAGGCGCCGCGTTCTGGACCGACTTCCTCTACGACGACCACGGCGCATCGGGCTTCCCCGTCGACGCCCTGATCCCTGGGCTGGAGCTGTCGCGCGGCACATACATCTACCCGGACGGACCCGCGGCCCATAACGGCGCCGACATCTTCCGGGTCGCCATCGGGCTCACCGAGACCCACACCTGGTGGCGGATCGACTGGAACACCCTGATCGACGCTTCGGTCCCGATCGGAGTGTTCACGTTCGACACCGGCCCCGACCGCGCCGGCACCGCTGATTGGCCAGCGGGGGCCGGAGTCCGCTCCGCAGGAATCGACTTGGCGCTGCTCGTCTCCGGGACCGGCGCGAAGCTGATCGACCTCGCGACCCACGCAACGACTCCCGTCGAGCACACCGTCGACATGGCGGCGCGGTCCTTTATGGCACAGGTTCCACGTTCTCTGTTCGAACCGACCGGTACCTGGACGGTACGGCTGGCCGCTGGACTGTCCAACGCCGCCGGGGACGGGTTCGCCGACGTCCCGGCCACCCACGGCGCGAAGCCGGGGCAACCCAACGTGTACAACGTGGCTTTCCGCACCGACGAGCAAGAGCCGGAGCGGCTGAACTTCTGGGCGGACAAGGCCCAGGCGGCCGCGCTCACCGACGACGACGTGTCGCAGTTCTCGCTGGCCGTGCCGTGGGACGAGCTTGCCGAGCGCAAGTCCACCGCTGAGCCGATCATCACCGGCACGTCGACGCGTTGGTATGTGTCCTCAGTCGAGTTAGGCCAGGGCGTCGAAAAGACGAACGTCCTGAACACCAAGCCGCAGTTCCTGGGCCGGGTACAGCCGTACTCGGTGTGCCTGCCGGCGACGTACGCGGCCGGGCGCAAGCTGCCGCTGACCCTGCTGCTGCACTCACTTGCGTTGGGGCAGAACCAGTTTGCGGCGATCGACCCGCGGCTGCTGCACCAGGTGTGCGACGGGCGCAACTCGGTGGTGGTGACGCCGCTGGCCCGCGGACCGGCGTGCTGGTACTTCGACGAGGGTGAGCTCGACGTCTGGGAAGTCTGGGCACGGGTGACCGAGCAGATCGGCGCCGACCCGAATCGCAGTGTGATTGCCGGATATTCGATGGGTGGCTACGGAACGTACAAGCTTGGCCTGGCCTATCCGGAGGTCTTTTCGCAGGCGGTCGTGCTGGCCGGCCCGCCGGTGTGTGGCGTTCGGCTACTGCCCGACATCGAAATCCCGGCCGACCCCGATCCCGATTCACATTGTGCCCGCGAGGGTGACACGTTGCGGCTACTCGTCAACGCCCGGTGGCTTCCGTTCGTGATCGCGCACGGGCTGTGGGATGCGCTCGTACCGTTCTCGGGTGTGCTGCAGCAGGTGCTCGATCTCGACCGGCTGGCCTACCGCTACCGGTTCATCGTCTACCCGAGCGAGAACCACTTGTCGTTCGCGCTGAAGGACAAGTTCGACGATCCCGTGTCGCACATGGGCACCGCTGTGCGCCAAGGGGATCCCGGCCACATCACGTTCGCGTGGTACCCGCAGCTGGTTCGACCGGATCTGGGTATCGGCCCGCACCGGGCCTGGTGGATATCGGATCTGAGGACCGCTGCACACGTCACGGCAACCCGCGGGGCCGTCGCCGAGGTCGACGCACGGTCCTACGCGCGGCCGGACCGGAACCGGACGATCCGGCGCCGTGGGGGCGTCGTCCTGGATCTGGACCCGTCGCCGGGGCTGTTCAGAGAGCTCATATGGCTGCTGGGTGGGCCTCCCGACACCCTTCCGAGCCTGACGCTCAATCTCGTTGGAGTCGCGGGACTTACGGTTGACGTCGCGCGGGCGGGCCTGGCCGCGCTGCCCCGGTCGACGATCGCCGTGGCGACTGACACTGCCGTGGAGATGACTCTCGCGGCGTTGCCGCCCGGGGTCACGGTCCGGCTGGACGACAACCCGACGGATTCCACGGTGCCCGTGCCTCCTGGCCGGCACAGGATCACGCTCGCTGCCGAAGGCGAGCAACCGCGGTGGTTCAGTCCATCACGTGGTGTTCAGCGGGCACGCACGGGAGAGAGGCTGAAAAGGTGACCCCATTCGCGGCGCGCGGCGCACTGAGCCGTGTGAGAGCCTTGCCGCGGTCTTGCTTCACCATTGGCCAGTTCGACGAGCGCCCATGCAACCGTGAAGACCGGGATGCCGTGGCGCTGCGCGGCGCTGAGCAGCTCGTCGAACGCGGCAGCCGTTGAACATCGACGAAGGCCAACAAGAATGCCCTCGGCCGTATCGACGATGCGCCTGGCCTGCGGATCAAAGGAGTTGTGGGCCGGAACCCAGTCTGGCTTCACGTGATGTCCCTTCTCAAGAGCTACGCCGAGGGCGCATCGTCACCCTTTCGGCCCACCATGCGGGCACAGGCAGCGCGGTGCTCTCCTAGCACGTTTGGCAATGATTTGTGCTCCACCGTCCACAGGGCTAGACCACGAAAGGCATTGGTACCAACCCGTGATCGCCTCGGTACGAATCCGCATTCATTCCCCTTTCCCTCGAGGAGGTGCAGCACCGTGGAGCAAACCCAGCACGGGACCTCCGCCCCCTCAGGAGTGCCCAGACTGTCATGCGCTGGTCGCAGACCTGGAGGCGCACAAGCAATGGCGCTCGCGGCTCGTCCATGACATCGTCACTGCCGTTGACAGGGACGTGAGGCGACGAGTAGGAGCTCAGTAACCGGACCGGCGTCGCCGCTTGGTTACACGGTTGGCTGAGACATCCACCCAGCCAACAGGATTGGCGGATCGCTTAGCGCCGAAGCCCTAAGGGGAACACCAGACATACCTAACTGTCTTGGATACAGGTCTTCCCATTGTGGGCGCCCGGCGTATGTGTTCGGATCCGGTCTCAGCATGCGACGTCGACGTAAACCGTCTTGTTGGTCACTGTGGTGACAAGGTCGTCGTCGGCTCCAGGTACACCGGAGTCGGTGCGCGAGAACGTCTGGCCAGGGCGAACCGCGCTGAGCGTGCAGTCCACCGCAGCGGTGTCGACGCGGCTCACGATGACATTGAAGCCCTGCGCCTGCAGTTGGCTGACCGTGGCATCGACGGGCGATGGGCCAGACGGAGCGGCGGTAGCGCTTCCGGCCAGTCCGAGCGCGGCGGAAGCCAATGCGCCTGCTGCGAGGGTGGTGACGAAGATCTTCTTCATTTTCGTGCCTTTCTTTAAATGTTGGAAATTGCTGTGCTGGTTCGGTTGTCGTTGGTTCAAGAGGCCGTCGCGTTCTGTCCACCAATCCGCCCTTTTGGCGAATTCGTTGCTCATGATGCGGATTCGGTTGTCTTCGAAGGCGCAACATTCAAGCCGAAGAACCCGTCGGCTCCCGATCGGTGATTATGTGGTTGACCGCGCGACCCCTCGCGCGTGCGGCAGTTGGTTTGCTGCCGAACTATCCTGTTGTGTCTCGGTTGGGCGATTCAGTTACGTGGCGTCGCTGTTCAACGGTCTGGTCGACGATCTGGTTCACCATGTTTGGCGCCGCCTCGGTTCTTCCTGATTCGCCAAAGCTATGCGGTGCCGTCCTGTCCGTCGTGAGTACCGGACTACCTGAATTCGGTTTTAACCGATAGCAAATTCCGAGTAGCGCTGCCTGGCACACGCGGATGCCGGATGGCCGCGCGCCGTCGCGTCGCACGCGACCGCGCGCGAGCCGTCGTTCAGAGCTGGTTGCGGAGTCCCTCCACGAAGCTGACCAGCCTCTGGCGATGTGACCCGCGCCAGTAGATCCGCCCGCAATCCGTGCATCGGCTGAAATCGTCGTAGTACAGGCGGGTCAACGGCTCAAGATGGTCAATCACCTCGTCCTTGGTAACGGCGACCAGCCTGCCGTTGCACCGCACGCACCGCGTGAACGGCGCCAGCCGTTGCGCCAGGTCGAGTCGCCGTATCACCTCGAGCGTCTGCTCCTCGGGGTGATCGGAGCGGACGAACAGGCCATGCGTGATAGCACGACGCTTCAATAGGCCCCGGTCTCGGGTCAGCAGGATCCGCTGCTGGCCCAGGCTCACATCGGCCAGGGTCTGGTCGTCGGCGTCACTGGACCACCACACGTCGAACCCGAGCACGCGAAGCAGCCGCGCCAGCCGACCGAGGTTGACGTCGATGACGAAGCGCGGATCACGCAGCGGCACCGGCCGCAGCCGGGCCGTGGACCCGATGTCGAGCGTCTCGAACATCGGGTACGCGGCGATGCGGTCGCCGGAAGTCGGCCGATGAGCAAAGTCCTCCGCATTCCCGTTAACCAGGATGAGGTCGACCTCGGTATGCGGAATGCCCAACGCCTCCAGAACGTCCTTGACCGTCTGATGCGGCCGAAACGGACGGCGCGCCGTTACACCGCGCGACTCGGGTCCCAAGAAGTCGTTGAGCTCGGCATAGGCCCGGACGTTCACGTAGCCCGCCATTCCTCATGCTCTCCCGCGCGAGCGCCGTGCGCAATCTTCTCGCTCGAGGAGCCCTGGCCGCTCACAAGTTACGCGGCTTGGCGGACGCAGCCGCCGGCTCGGTCAGGTGCGGCCGCCGCGTTGAAAGTGATGGCGCCTGAGCACCTTTGGTGTCTATTGCTGTGAGCTGGGTGTCAACGCACTGCCGCGCCCTGCGGGTGGGTCAAGACGGCACCCGCCCACCCGGCCCGGGATAGGTTGAGAGCCGTGGCGCGCTTTGGGGACCGGGTGGCGATCGTGACCGGC
>JAJKIB010000488.1 GCA_021154745.1 Mycobacterium sp. | reverse complement strand
CCGCGCCGGCTTCGACGGGCTGTATCCCGGCTATCTGGCGATCGTCGTGCTGCGCACCCTGCGCCATGAGCAGATCATCGCCCGGTCGCTGGCCGACGGTATCCGGCAGATCGTTGTGCTCGGCGCCGGGTTCGATTCCACGGCGCTGCGGCTCGATCTCGGCGGCGCGACGGTATACGAGGTGGATGCCGGGCCGACCCAGCAGGGCAAGCGGGCCGTGATCGAACGGGCGGCGCTGACGGCGCGCAACGAGACCCGCTACGTCGAGTGCGACTTCGAACGGGATTCGTTGCCCGATCGGCTCGTCCAGCACGGCTTCGACCCCGAGGCGCCGGCCGTCGTCCTGTGGTGGGGGGTGTCGTTCTTCCTGACCGAGGCCGCGGTCCGCGCCACGATGTCCGACGTCGCGTCGCTGACCGCGTCCGGCAGCCGATTCGCCTTCGACTACCTCCACACGTCGGTGGTCGATGGGACGACGGCGTTTGCCGGCGCCGCGCGCGCCCGCGCCGCGGTGATCAAGCGGGGTGAGCCGTACCGGTTCGGTCTGACTCCAGGCGGCGCCACGGCGTTCGTCCGGTCGTACGGTTTCGTCGTCGAGGAGAACCTGTCCATCCCGGAGCTGGCAACGCGCTACGGCGGCGAGCGGGGCTTCCCGTACAGTACGGACGACTTCTTCGGCGTCGTCACGGCGCGGCGCGAGACGTCATGACACTCATCGAGAACCTCTCGGGGTGGGCAAGTCGGCTCGATCTCGACGAGGTGCCGGACCGCGTCGTCCGATTTGCGAGCAGCCAGGTGATGTCCCAGCTCGCCGCGGCGCGCGCCGGGGCGCAGCATCCGCTCGGCCGCGCGGTGGTCAAGGGGTTCGGTGCGCCGTGGCAGACCGATGCCACACGGTCCGCATTCGTCCTCGCCGGGTTGACGTCCTGGCTGCATTTCGACGACACGGCCTACGCGGGCCACCTGGCCAACTCCACGGTCACCGTGCCGCTGGCCTACGCCCACGCCCTCGGCCTCGACGGACGGCAACTGTTGACCGCGGTGATCGCTGCGAACGAGTGCGCCGCGCGGATCACCGCGGCGGCAACCCTTGGCCCGTTCCGGGGGCAGAACGCCGCGCACACGCATGTAGCGGGCGCGGTGAGCGGACGGCTGCGGGCCGAGGACGCGCCGTTGCGGGAATGGATCAACGCGTTCGGCATCGCGTTCTCGATGCCGCCGCACCCGTTCCTGCGAGCGTTTCTCGGCAGCGACGCGAAAGTGCTTAGCGCCGCTGTCCCGGTTCGGATGGGCCTCGACGCGTGTGATGCCGCACGCGCCGGACTGGTCGGGCCGAGCGACATCCTGGAACATCCGGATGGCTTTCTCGCCGCCTTCTCCTCGGTCCCGCTGCCCGACGCCGTGGATCTCGACCTCGGGCGCCGGTGGCACACCGAGACGCTGTCGTTCAAGATGCACCCGGGCGGTCCCGGTCTTGACGCGGCGGTCGACTGTGCGCGCGAACTGCGGCAGGTGATCGGCGCCGTTCGCGCGGCCGACGTGACGGAGATCATCGTCACCACATCGATGTACACCCTCCGCGTCGAGGAGCAGGCAGCCGAGTTCATGGACGCAGAACGGTCACCGGTGAGCGCACTGGTCTTCTGCACCCCGTACGCGGTGGCGACAGCACTGCTGACCGGTGACCTCACCGCTGCGGATTTCGCCATGCCGGCGGTTGGCGATGGAGATCGTTGGCGGCTGGCGGCCAAGGTACGGCTCGAGCACGACAGCGCGATGACCCGCGAGTCGTTGCTGAGCGAGGCCCCGTTCGGAGAGGCCCTGCGTCAGGCCGGACCGCGTGCCGCCAAGTGGCTCGAAGAAGTAGGCACGCAGTGGCTGGTGAACCTGGTGGGTACTCTGCCGCCGCCCTCGGCGACGTTCGAAGCGGCGACGAAAGCCACGCCGGCCCGTGTCGCGGTGCGCCTCACCAACGGCGACGTTCATTGTCGCGAGCTGTCCATCCCGCGCGGCGCCGCCGGGCCGCAGTTGCGCGCCGAACACCAGACACTCATGCGTGCCAAGTACCTGGATACCGGTGGCCCGGAACGGGTGGCCGACATCGCCGCGGCGCTTCCCGACGCAACCGCGCACGACGTGCGCGAAATGCTTGAGCGGTCTCTGGACGCAACGGCCCGCTAGCCGGCCGGGCCCGACCAACGCCAGTGAACGCCCATCCGCTGAACCGTTGCCGCACGGTCCACGTATTCGAAGGTGACGGACAAATCGGACGGCCGTCGGCGACGACACGGTGGTGAGCGCTCATGAGTATGCGGGATAGTGACACCGGATCGCGGCAACTGCGACCGATGAGTGCCGGCCGCGCGCTGCTGCTCAAGATCTGGGGCCCGGCCGAGTCCTGGGACAACCCCCTGATGGGAACCCGCTACGACCCGCGCATCAGGCAGCTTCGCGATCACGAGCAGCGGGTGGAGCGTGAGGCCCGTCGCGTCAAGAGACGACAAACGCGAGAAGAGCACCGGCGGGCCCGCGCCGATGAGCCGAGCGAGCACTACACGCCGGACGAATAGCCAGCGCACCACCGCGTCTCGACCCCGTCGACCAGGCCCATGCCCGCCACGCGGCGGGGATCGGGCCGCAACCATCCCTACTGAAGAATGATCGTCACCGTCGCGTTGCGAACCAAGGTGGCGAGCGCGCGCACCTGAACATCATCGAGACGCAGCACCTGCTCCGCGTCGGCCACCGTCAAGGTCAGGCCACCAGTCGGCTGTGCGGCCGGCGCAGGCGCTGGTGGTGGCAGCGCAGCAACGACCTTCGGTGGCACATCGGGACACTCGGCGGGCCCGAATCGGCTGCTCAACAGCTCGTCGATCTCCGAGACGGCGCGTGGGTCGGCAGCGCCCCAGTCGGCCAGCATGCTGAGCACGTCAACGGGAATGTCCAGGGCCGCGCCGAGTTGCGCCGTCAGCACCTCGGTCTCGGGCAGAGGCAGCGTGTCCTGCACCGATTGCAGGCGATAACCCTCACCGATCACTTCGCGCTCTTCAATGACGAAATGAGCCTCGGACACCTCCGTCATGACCTCGATCGCCGCGTCGAGGTCGTCTTGGCGCAGCGCGACCCAGACCGCGGCCGGTAGCCCGCGCCCGTCCACCTTCGTCCGGGCGAACTCGACCTCCAGCGGCGTTGCGCCGTCCCGGGCGCGCGCCTCCCGCCCGCGCACGAGCAGACCCGTCACGGCGAGCAGCCGGCGTGCGCAGTCGATGACAGCAGCGTGATCCTTCATCCGCTCGGCCCGGGTGCGTTGCTTCGTGGGCATCCCCATGAACCCGAGTCTGACCCATCGCCCGGGTCGCACCCGGCATTTCGGGGAAAGTACTTGTCGCGCACCGGCTTCGGAGTGCGTCGTTACTCCCCGGCACCGGAACTGCTGGTACGTATCCGGCTGTCGCCTCGAGACGAGGGGGCGAGTTGCCGGCCGTACTCAGAAGCCGAGGTAGTGCGCCCGCACTCCGGCGCCGTAGCCGGTCGGAGTCCCCGCGTAGTTGGAGATCAGCGCCGGCTCCGCCGTGCAGTTCCCGGTGAACCAGGCCCAGCCCAGGTAGGAGATGCCGTGCAGGTCGGCCCAGTCCAGCAGATTCGGCTGGCCGAGCACGGACCCGTCGAGCAGGTCGGTCGAGCAGTCCTTCTCACCGAACTCGCCGATCACGATGGGGGTACTCAGTGCCAGCGGGGCCATCGTGGCCGTCCAGCAGGACAGGTAGTCGCACGGTGCCCACTCCGGCTTGTTCGGCGTGTTGTAGTAGATGTGGATCGAGGCGGCGAGCTGGTGTGCCGGGTCGCTCGGTGCATAGGCCGCCCACTGGTCGAGGTCGCCCGCGTACTGCGGCCCACCCACCAGCACGACGTTGTGGGCACCGGCATTACGCACCGCGTTCAGCATCTCCTGTGACCCGGCCGCCGGGTAGCTGACACCCGGGCAGCTACCACCGTCACGTACACACCTCCACGCGGCGATGGTGTCCTGGTTCGAGTCCGGGTACGGCTCATTGAACAGGTCGAAGATCACCGCCGGGTTGTTGGCGAAGTGCGCGGCGACCGAGGCCCAGAAGGCGTTGTCGTGGTTGCGGGAGGCCATCGGCACCTGGTCACGCTGCAGGCCGGTACCGGGGTTGGCGAAGTGCAGGTCGAGGATGACGTACATGCCGTGCGCGTTGATGCGGTTGACGTAGTCGGTGATCGCTGCGATGTACGCCGAGCCGGAGTAGGCGGCCGGCACACCGTTGATACCGAGCCAGCACGCATCGTTCAGGTTGACCCGCACCGCGTTGACGTGCCACGTCAGCATCGCCGCCAGGCTCGCATCGTCGGACGGGCCGTCGAAGATTCCCCAACCCTCCGAGCAGGCGTACTGGGTGCCCGAGCGATTCACCCCGCGAAGCTGCACGATGTTCCCGGTGCCGTCGACCAGGTGATCGCCGGAGACCCGGATCGACAGGTCAGACGGCGGCGGCGCGGTGGTGCTGGGTGGTGTGCTACTGCTGGGCGGTGGCGGGCTGCTGCTCGGCTCGCAGGTCCGGTGCCGGTGGCAGTTCGCCTTGTTCGGCGCGGCCTGCCCGGTCGACACGCACGCGACCAACAGGACCACGAGGGCGACAACGGTACCGACGGCCCAAGGCAACAACGGGATCCGGCGCATGGGGGCCCCTCCTGATCACTCCCCGGCGGCTAGGTCGCGCCATTCTTACACGAGTGCCGTTAATCGGGCATGTCTTTCTTTATCCGGCTCGCGACCGGATTGGGTGAGTTTGCGATCGGTGGCCAGCCGGGGGCTGCTTGGTGAGGCGGTCGCACTCGGCGGTGCCAGCGGGTCATCGGTTGTCGACACAACCCACGCGAGATGAGGTCGAGAGGTTCTTCTCAGGTTGCGGCCTATCGTCAGCCGTCGCCGTCCCCATCGGGGCGTGGGACGATCGCCGCAGAGCGTGCATGGTGACCAACGTGTCGTGTCAGGGGGCGGTCGTGCGCAAGTTCGTGATCATGGGGGTCCAGGGCAGCGGGAAGGGCACGCAGGCCAAGCTGCTGGCTGAGGACCTCGACTTGGAACACATCAGCGTCGGCGACATCTTGCGGTGGAATGTCCAGCACCACACCAAGCTGGGTGCCCAGGTGCGGCGGGTGGTGGCCAGTGGGCGACTGGTCGGCGACGAAGTGGTGGAGGCGGTGGTCAGACAGCGGCTGTTCGATCATGACTGGAACTACGGTTTCATCATCGACGGTTTCCCGCGCAGTGCCGCGCAGGCCGAGTTCTTTCTCGAGACTTACGACATCGACGGTGTGATCAACCTGGATCTTCCCGACGAGGAGGTGCACCGCAGGGTCCTCGCCCGCCGGCTGTGCTCGCAATGCGGGCTGGATTACAACCTGATCGCACACCGGCCGCAAATTCCCGATGTGTGCGACGTCTGTGGTGGCCGGCTTGCGGTGCGAGACGATGACAATCCCGACGCACTCGCGATTCGCCTCGCCGAGTACCACGCACAGACCAAGCCGCTGATCGAGATCTTCCAACGCAAGGAGTTCGTCGCCACGATCGACGCGACCTCCCCCGTGCGCGAGGTGCAGGCGATGATCCGGCAGCACTTCGCACTCCCCCCTCTGGAGCCGACGGGTTAGGGACCGGCCTCGGTGACGCGCAGACACCGCCTCTGAGGCGACCGTCGCCGGTGGACATCACCCTCGTTTACGTCGTGCGTTGCGCGACTGCATACGCTTCGCCTTGCGTTGCCGGTGGTCAGCCTTCGCTCGGCCGGCGTCACGTCCGGTGTCCCGAGCCGAATTCCTCCGATTCCGAGACTGCATGGTCAGACCGGCGACCACCAGCAGGACCGCAGCGGCGCTGAAGACGATGACGTAGAAGATCACGCCTCACCCCAGCACACGCAACGTCTCACGCTGCTCGTCCATACCGGGTGAGGCAGCTCCCGACTCTGCGCCATTCACACTTGGCCGTGGGATTCTCCCGAGAAGAGCTGGAACGCTTCCGCGGCGCAGCGGTGCCTGATCTGGTCGGCGACAAGACCCGGCTGCTTTTCGTGGGCATCAACCCGGGGCTTTGGACCGCCGCGGTCCAGGCGCACTTCGCCCGACGCGGCAACCGCTTCTATCCGGCCCTCTACGCCGCGGGGATCGTCGACCGGATCATCGACGCGTCGAGCGGCTACCGCGACACTGACCGGGCGCAGCTGGTGGAGCGCGGCATCGGAATCACCAACCTCGTGCCGCGAGCCACGGCCCGAGCTGACGAGCTCAGCGCCGTTGAGCTCGCGGGCGGCGGCCGCGACCTCCTCACTCGGGTCGAGCGCATCGGGCCGCGCGTCGTCGCGATCCTCGGCATCACCGCCTACCGCACCGCCTTCGCCCGCCCTACGGCCAAGGCGGGCAGACAGCCTGAGGACCTCGGCGCGGCACAGCTATGGGTAGTGCCGAATCCCAGCGGGCTCAACGCTCACTCCTCGCTGGCAGATCTCGCCACCGCGTACCGCGCCGCGGCGGTCGCGGCCGGCATCGTGACCTGATCGCCCGCGGGCGCAGCCTCACCCCGTCCGTTCCCGCTGCCGCGACGACGCCTCTTGACAAGAGGCCGACTCGACTAGTGGGCTGACGCAGCGGCCGTTGTCGGACGCCGAAGGACCGTGCGGAAGGGTGGTCGCGATGCTCGACTTCGCCTGCAAGATCGATGCGGTTATCAACGCGTCACCTCAAGTCATCTTCGACATCGTCAGTGACCCGTCACGACATATTGAGCTGGCCGGAAGCGGTGAGCTCAACACGGTGCAGAAAGACCCGGCAGGTCCGGTTGGCCCGGGTACCCGGATGCACGCCGAGGAAACGCTCATGCTCGCTGACGGCAGCAGCCTGGACGTGACCTCCGATTCCGTTGTGTTGACCTGCGACCCGCCCACGATGTTCTCGTGGATTGTCAGCCCCGCCCTCCCCGACCGGTTCCGCCGCGTGCAGTGGTGGTTCCAGCTCGACCCAGAAGGCAGCGCGACGAGAGTGACCCACGAGGTGGAACTCGACATCGGCGAGCTCCACGACCCGTTGCTGATCAGCCTGCGAGCCGACTTCGAGCAGGTTCGCGGCAGTGTGATCAGGGCCGGCATGGAAAAGACCCTCCAAAACCTCAAAACGATGGCCGAACCACACAGCTGAGGGGCCGATCGCCGTCCTCGGCCTGGTGTGGCGACAACAGAAGGTCACCGCCACACCTTGCGGCGATGGCAGACGTTGCGCGAGTGGGGTTACCGTTCGCGCATGCCGAGGACGCCTCCCCAGGGCACGGTGACACTTCTGTTCACCGAGATCGAGGAGTCAGCGCGGCT